>CAYMXX010000104.1:0-1710 GCA_964394545.1 uncultured Clostridium sp. | reverse complement strand
TATAATATAAAAGTTGAAAAATACGCACATATAATTACAGTTTAAGATTGTGCTTTTGAACTAGCAAAAGTGTTCTTAGACGCAAATGATTATGTGGAGGTAAAACAAATAAGGAGGAGATACAAATGGCAGTAGTTGCAATGAAACAATTACTAGAAGCAGGTGTACATTTTGGACACCAAACAAAAAGATGGGATCCTAAAATGGCTGAATATATTTATCAAGCTAGAAATGGTATCCATATTATCGATTTACAAAAGACATCAAAGAAAATTGATGAAGCTTACAAATTTATGAAAGAGGTTGCTGAAGAAGGAAAAACAATTCTTTTTGTAGGAACAAAAAAACAAGCACAAGAATGTGTTAAAGATGCAGCAATAAAAAGCAATATGTTCTATGTTGACCAAAGATGGTTAGGTGGAATGCTTACAAATTTCAAAACAATAAGAACAAGAATTGAAAGATTAAACAAATTAGAAGAAATGGAAAACGACGGAACATTTGAAGTTCTACCAAAAAAAGAAGTTGCAGCATTAAAAAATGAAAAAGAAAAACTAGAAAAAAATCTAGGTGGAATTAGAGAAATGAAAGAAATGCCAGGAGCTATGTTTGTAGTAGATCCTAAAAATGAAAGAATAGCAGTTCTAGAAGCTAAAAAACTAAATATTCCAATTATAGGTTTAGTAGATACAAACTGTAATCCAGAAGATGTTGATTATCCAATTCCTGGAAATGATGACGCAATAAGAGCTGTAAAATTAATTACAGATGTTATGGCAAATGCAATTATAGAAGGAAAACAAGGAGAAGCATTAGATAGCGAACAAGTAGAAGAAATGGCATCAGAAGAACCAACAAGCATTGAAGAAGTAGTAGCATCAGAAGAAACAGCTGAATAATATACAACTTATGTTTATAAAGAAAAATTAAAAATGACATCACCAGATGTCGAGTGTTAAGAAAAATAGAACAAAGTTTTTCATTTGTTTATAGGAGGATGATTTTTATGATAACAGCATCATTAGTAAAAGAATTAAGAGAAAAAACAGGCGCAGGAATGATGGATTGCAAAAAAGTTTTAACAGAAACTGATGGAGATATGGAAAAAGCAGCTGAATTGTTAAGAGAAAGAGGAATAACAAAAGCAGCTAAAAAATCAGATAGAATAGCAGCAGAAGGATTAGTATATTGCTATGTAACAGACGACAAAAAAGTTGGTGTAGTATTAGAAGTTAATGCAGAAACAGATTTTGTTGCAAAAAACGAAGAATTTAGAAAATTTGTTGCAGACACAGCAAAACAAATAGCTGTTACAAATCCAGCAAGTGTAGAAGCTTTATTAGAAGAAAAATCTTTAGAAGATTCTTCTAAAACAGTAAAAGATATATTAACAGATAAAATAGCTACAATAGGAGAAAATATGTCTGTTAGAAGATTTGAAAGATTTGAAAGCACAGGATTAGTAGAAAGCTATATTCATGGCGATGGAAAAATTGGTGTTTTAGTTGATTTACCTAAAGGCGAAGAAACAGTAGCAAAAGATGTATGTATGCAAATAGCTGCTGCAAGACCAGAATACTTAAATAGAGAGCAAGTACCAGCAGATGTTGTAGAACACGAAATGGGAATTTTAAAAGCTCAAGCTATGAATGAAGGAAAACCAGCAGAAATAGCAGAAAAAATGGTACAAGGAAGAATTGGAAAATTCTA
>CAYMXX010000103.1:0-1920 GCA_964394545.1 uncultured Clostridium sp. | reverse complement strand
TCATAAATGTTTCGTATGTTCTATATGCTTGGTATATATCAAATTTGCTTGTTACTTCGTATGGTGAGTGCATTGATAATACTGGTACTCCACAGTCTATTACGTCTATTCCTTTGTTTGCTAATATATAGGCTATTGTTCCACCTCCACCTACGTCTACTTTTCCTAATTCTCCTATTTGATATGGTATTTCGTTTCTTTCTAGCATTGCTCTTATTTGTGCTACATATTCTGCATTTGCATCTGATGCTCCTGATTTTCCTCTTGCTCCTGTGTATTTGTTTAGCCCTATTCCGTGTCCTAGGAATGATGCATTGTTTCTTTCTGATACATTTGCATATATTGGGTCTAATGCTGCGTCTACGTCTGCTGATAACATTTTTGAATTACAAAATACTTTGTCTAATAAGTTTGGTCTGTTTTCTGCTTTTTTGTTTAGTAATTCTGCTATGAATGTATCAAATACATGTGATTCCATTCCTGTATTTCCCATGCTTCCTATTTCTTCTTTGTCTGCTAATATACATACTGCTGTTTTTTTAGGATTATTTACATTTAAAATTGCTCTTAATGATGTAAATGCACATATTCTATCGTCTTGTCCATATCCTGCTACCATACTGCTATCAAAGCCTAAGCTTCTTGCTTTAAATGCTGGTACTAATTCTAATTCTGAACTTAATAGGTCTTTTTCTGTTATTCCATATTTTTCGTTTAGTATTCTTAAAATATTTAATTTTACTCTTTCTGTTACTTTTTCGTCTCCGTATGGAATACTTCCTATAAGTAAATTTAAATCTTCTCCTGCTATTCCTTCTCTTAATTTTTTCTCCATTTGATCTTGTGCTAGGTGTGGAAGTAAATCTGTTATTGTAAATATTGGATCTGCTTCGTCTTCTCCTATATTTATTTTTATTTTTTCTCCTGTTGTTTTTACTATAACTCCATGTATACTAAGTGGAATTGTTGTCCATTGATATTTTTTTATTCCTCCATAGTAATGTGTTTTGAAGTATGCAAATCCTGAATCTTCGTATAGTGGGTTTGGTTTTAAATCTAGTCTTGGAGAATCTATATGTGCTCCTACTATATTTAATCCTGTTTCTAAAGCATCTGTTCCTATTACTGCAACATATACACTTTTTGCTCTGTTTATATAATATACTTTATCTCCTGGCATTAATACTGTTTTTTCTCTTAAATCTACAAAGCCATTTTTTTGTAGTATTTCTTTGCTAAATTCTACTGCTTCTCTTTCTGTTTTACATTTATTTAAAAAATAAATGTACTCATCTCCAAATGTTTGTATCTTAGCTCTTTCTTCTTCTCTTAAGTTCTCCCATCCACATTCTTTTTTATTAAATAATTTTGATTTTAACTCTTCGTATTCTGACATAAGCTTTGCGCTCCTTTCTTTTGTTACATATTTTAACCATTTTTACAAATTATATCACAAGCATTTTTTTCATACAATACATATAATTAATTTTTATTTCTCCTATAAAGCAAAGAGCACAGTTTTATAACTGTGCTCTGTTTGAAGACTATTCTTGAAACATAAGTATATATGCCAGGGTCTTCAAGAATTCAGTATTTGTTGGTCTCCCTGTTTTTGGGGAATAAGAATTTTTGAAATATTGTTCCAAAACTTGAATATCCCCTCTTTCAAACGCTACTGAAATAGCGTTTCTTATGCAACGTTCCACTCTTTGTGGACTTGTTGCACATTTTTTTGCAATTGAAGGATATAATTCCTTCGTTGTTGACAAATTTTCATCTTCTATTAGAAGCTGTATTGCTTCCATAGAAAATTTGAAACCATCTAATCCTGCTGACATACCAACCTCTATTAGTATATCAAAAATCCTCCGTTTTAATACCCTTTCTGCTTCTGTATTCATTTTAGCGCCTCCAAAAAAA
>CAYMXX010000102.1:0-1993 GCA_964394545.1 uncultured Clostridium sp. | reverse complement strand
ATGTATTGTAAACTTAGAGAAAATAGCAAAGAACTAGAAACTAATAAAGAAGAAAAAGAAATAAAACAAGAAGAAAATAATAATGTTATAAATAAAATTTATGAAGAGATTGAACAAATAAATAGTTTAAATATATATACTGACAATATAGAAAAGAAGAACGATATACCAGAAAAATTTAATAATGAAAATTATATATATCGGAGAAGTAACATATTCACAAAAATATAAAAAAGATGAAGTTCCTGAATTTGCAGGAGGAAGCTTTAAAAAAATTGAAGAAGAAAATTATACTTATATAATTTTCAATAGATTTTTCGTATACAATAAAGAAACAGGCAAAATTGATTTTTCAATAGATCCAAATATGGAAAAATAAGAAGGAGGATTAAGCTTATGAGAAAAAAAGTAATCGCGGGAAATTGGAAAATGAACAAACTTCCAAATGAAGCTATGGAATTTATAGCAGAACTTGAACCATTAGTAAAAGATACAGAAAATGAAGTAGTTATATGTGTACCATATACAGATTTGTTCTATTGCTTAATGCATGTACAAGGAACTAATATAAAAATAGGTGCACAAAATATGAATGCAGAAGAAAAAGGAGCATATACAGG
The DNA here is from genome assembly GCA_964394545.1 of uncultured Clostridium sp. Taxonomy (GTDB): domain Bacteria; phylum Bacillota; class Clostridia; order TANB77; family CAG-508; genus CAG-452. Next base: position 1,373 of record CAYMXX010000102.1, on the reverse strand, counting down.
AGAAGTTTCTGGAGAAATGCTAAAAGCAATTGGAGTAGAATATGTTATAATAGGACACTCAGAAAGAAGAGCATATTATAACGAAACAGACGAAAGTGTTAATAAAAAACTAAAAAAAGCATTAAGCCTAGGGTTAAAACCAATAGTTTGTGTGGGAGAGAGTTTAGAAGAAAGAGAAGCTGGAAATGCAAAACAAATAGTAACAACACAAACAAAACTTGCATTAGAAGGATTATCTAAAGAAGAAGTAGAAAAAACAATAATAGCATATGAACCAATTTGGGCAATTGGAACAGGAAAAACAGCTACAAAAGAAGACGCAAATGAAACAATAAAATGGATTAGAGAAGAAATTACAAAAATATATGGAAATGATGTAGCAAGTCATGTTATAATACAATACGGTGGAAGTGTAAAATCTTCTAATGCAAAAGAACTATTTGAAATGTCTGATATAGATGGAGGACTAGTAGGGGGAGCAAGTCTAAAAGCAGACGAATTTGCAAAAATAGTAAACTACAAATAAAAAAGGGGGCTAAATTTAAAATATGGAGGAAAAAAATATGGAGAATTTAGCGTATAAAGAAAACAAAAAATATACATATGATGATTTAGAAAAAATTGATGATGGAAACAGATACGAAATAATTAATGGGGAGCTATACTTATTATCTAGCCCAGTATCAAAACATCAATTAATTTTATTAGATATGGCAAAGCAATTTGACGACTTTTTTAAAGACAAAAAATGCATGCCATTTATTGCACCACTAGATGTTAGATTAGATGCAAAAGGCAAAAAATCTAGAAATGTAGTACAACCAGATATAATGGTGGTTTGTGATAAAGAAAAAGTACAAGACAAAATAGAAGGTGCACCAGATTTAGTAGTAGAAATATTATCTAAATATAATAAAAAACACGATAAATTCGATAAATATCATTTATATCAAAAATATGGTGTAAGAGAATATTGGATAATAGACATAGAAGAAGGCCTAGCATATGTATACATTTTAAGTAAAGAGAATATATATACATTACCTAAAATATATAATATAAAAGAAAAAATAAAGTCTAGCATTTTTAAAGGATTAGAAATATCACTTGAAGAAACATTTAAAAATAATCAAAATTTACTAAAGGAAGATGAGGAAAATTATAATGGATAAAAAATTAACAATGCTTATGATATTAGATGGATTTGGAATAAACGATAATGAAAAAGGAAATGCTGTAAAACTTGCAAACACACCAGTATTAGATAAGCTAATGAAACAAAACCCAACAACAGTAATAAAAACTAGTGGACTAGATGTAGGATTACCAGAAGGACAAATGGGAAATTCAGAAGTAGGACATACAAATATAGG
>CAYMXX010000101.1:0-2087 GCA_964394545.1 uncultured Clostridium sp. | reverse complement strand
TACAATTAATTCAAGGCACAGGAAAAAGAAATGCTAGTCGTGAGCAAGAAATTTCAGAAATAAGTAGGTCATTAAAAATACTTGCAAAAGAATTAGATGTTCCAGTAATTGCATTATCACAGTTATCAAGAGCAGCAGAACAAAGAGCAGACCATAGACCAATGCTTTCAGATCTTCGTGAATCTGGTGCAATTGAGCAGGATGCCGATATAGTAATGTTCCTATATAGAGATGACTATTACAATCCAGATACAGAAAAGAAAAATATAGCAGAAGTAATAATGGCAAAACATAGAGCCGGCTCAACAGGAACAGTAGAACTATTGTGGCTTGGGAATTATACAAAATTTGTGAATATAGAAAGATACAGAGATGAATAAATGTAGGGGCGAACTTTGTTCGCCCGTTTAAAATAATTTTAGAAATAAATAGGTGGAAAAATGAAACAAAAAATTTTGCAAACAATAAAAAAATATAATCTAATACAAAGTGGAGATAGTATTGTAGTAGGAGTATCTGGAGGGCCAGACTCAATTTGTTTATTACATATATTAAACGAACTAAAAGAAGAATTAAATTTTAAAATTTATGTAGCACATATAAATCATATGATAAGAAAAGAAGCAGACGAAGAAACAGAATATGTAAAAAGCTTTTGCAAGAATATAGGGATAGAATGTTTTGCGCAAAAAATAGATGTAGTAAAAATTGCAAAAGAAGAAAAAATAGGAACAGAAGAAGCTGGAAGAAAGATTAGATATAATTTTTTTGAAGAAGTATTAAAAAAGACAAATTCAAATAAAATAGCAACAGCACATAATAATAACGATAAAGTAGAAACCATTATTATGAATATCTTAAGAGGAAGTGGAACAGCAGGTTTAAAAGGATTAGACCCAATAAGAGAAAACAAATTTATAAAACCATTAATAGAAATATCAAGAGAAGAGATAGAATCATATTGCGAAAAAAATAAATTAAATCCAAGAATAGACAAATCAAACAATGAAAATATTTATACAAGAAATAAAATAAGAAACATAGTTATTCCGTATGTAAAGAACGAATTTAATCCTAACATATTAAAAACAATAAACAGATTATCTGAGGTAGCCACAGAAGAAAATGAATATTTAAATAAAGTAACACTAGAAACATTTAATAAAATATGTGTAGAGTTAGATACTACAGACAATTCAACTATTACTCTAGACTTAAAAAAATTCAACAATTTAGAATTAGTAATAAAAAGAAGGTTAATACTATATACTATTAATGAACTTTTAGGAACAACAGAAGGAATAGAAAAAATAAATATAGACGATATAATTAAACTTTGTACTAACAATATAGGAAATAAATATTTAAAGCCAACAAAAAATATAAAAATCTTAGTAAAAAATAAAAAAATTTTTTTCATGCCTAACTATGACCTTCCGTAAGCAAAGCGTTGATACACAAAGATTACAAGAAAAAAACTTTACAAAAAAGTATTGTAATTGAAATTTTAATATGTTATATTCCATAAAGAAATATAAAACAGGTAAAAAAGGAGAGAAAAATGAAAAAGGGATTAAAAACATTAGCAATGTGGCTAATAATGGGAATAATACTTATAGTATTAATTTCTGCAGTAATGGATAATTCACAAACAAAAATGACTTATTCAGAATTAATGATAGAAATTGAAAGTGGAAAAGTAGAAAACATAGAAATATCATCAGATGGCAAAAAAGCATATGTATCATTAAAAGCTAATCCAAAAATAGAAAAAGAAGTTAATATACCAAGTTTAGATAGCTTTATGGATAAGGTAAGTAGTCATTTAGTAGACGGAAGCCTTACATTAGAAGAAAAATCAGAATCTGCAATAATTACTATACTAAGCTTACTTTCACCATTTGGGTTATTAATTATTTTCTTTATATTTTGGTTTTTATTTATGGGAAACAGCCAAAGCAATGCAGGAAATAAAACAATGTCATTTGGAAAAAGCAGAGCTAGAATGATGGGAACAACAGAAAAAACTAAGGTAACATTTAATGATGTTGCAGGTGTTGACGAAGAAAAAGAAGAACTAGAAGAAA
>CAYMXX010000100.1:0-2160 GCA_964394545.1 uncultured Clostridium sp. | reverse complement strand
AAAGGAGAGAAAAATTATGATTAAAATAAAATTAAAAGATAATTCAGAATTAGAAGTAGAAGAGGGATTAAGCGTACTAGAAATAGCAAAAAAAATAAGTGAAGGACTAGCAAGAATGGCAACATGTGCAGAAATAGATGGAGAAGTTGTAGATTTAAGAACAATAGTAGAAAAAGATTGCTCATTAAATATCCTTACATTTGAGAGCGACTTAAATGGAAAAAAAGCATATTGGCATACAACATCACATATTATGGCACAAGCAATAAAAAGATTATACCCAGAAATAAAATTAGCAATAGGACCATCAATAGACAATGGATTCTATTATGATTTCGATACAGATAAACCTTTTACACCAGAGATGTTAGAAGCAATAGAAAAAGAAATGAAAAAAATAATAAAAGAAGATTTAAGCATAGAGAGATTTGAACTTCCAAGAAAAGAAGCTATAAAATTAATGGAAGAAAAAGAAGAACCATACAAGGTTGAATTAATAAATGATTTACCAGAAGATGCAATAATTTCTTTCTACAAACAAGGCGATTTTACAGACCTTTGTGCAGGACCTCATTTAATGAGCACAGGAAAAGTAAAAGCTGTTAAATTACTTTCATCATCAGGAGCATATTGGAGAGGAAATGAAAACAACAAAATGCTACAAAGAATATATGGAATATCATTCCCTAAAGCAAGTCAAGTTGATGAATATGTAAATATGATAGAAGAAGCTAAAAAAAGAGACCATAGAAAATTAGGCAAAGAATTAGAATTATTCTTTTTTGACGAAACAGCACCAGGAATGGCTTATTGGATGCCAAAAGGATTTACAATGATGAATACATTAATAGACTTTTGGAGAAAAGAACACAAAAAAAGAGGATACCAAGAATTTTCTGGTCCACAATTAAACAGCAGTGAATTGTGGAAAATATCAGGACATTGGGATCACTACAAGGAAGATATGTTTGTATTAACAGATGTAGATGGAAACGAACAAGCATTAAAACCAATGAACTGCCCAAACTCAATAAAAATATATCAATCTAAATTAAGAAGCTATAAAGACTTACCATTAAGATTTAATGATGTTGATGTTATTCATAGAAATGAAAAATCAGGACAACTAAATGGACTATTCAGGGTAAGAATGTTTAGACAAGATGATTCTCATAATTACATTACTGAAGAACAAATAGGTAGTGAAATAAAAGATATTATAGAAATAGCAAAACAATTATATTCTGTATTTGGCTTAGAATACAAATTAACATTATCTACAAGACCAGAAGAAGACTTTATGGGAGAAATAGAAACATGGAATAAAGCAGAAAATGATTTAAGAAATGTATTAGACGAAATTTGTGGAAAAGGAAACTATCAAATAAATGAAGGCGATGGAGCGTTTTACGGACCAAAAATCGATATAAAAATGAAAGATTGTTTAGGAAGAGAATGGCAAATGGGAACAGTGCAATTAGACTTTCAATTACCACAAAGATTTAACTTACATTATATAGATAAAGACGGAAACAAAAAAACACCTATAATGGTACACAGAGCTTTGTTTGGGTCATTTGATAGATTTATAGGAATTATTACAGAACACTTTGCAGGAGCATTCCCAACATGGCTTGCACCAGTACAAGTAAAAATATTACCTATTGCAGATGCACATAAAGAATATGCAGAGAAATTAAAAGAACAATTAGAAGAACTAGATATAAGAGTAGAGCTAGACGAAAGAGAAGAAAAAATAGGATATAAAATACGTGAAGCACAACTTCAAAAAATACCATATATGCTAATTATAGGCGATAAAGAAGTAGAAGCAAATGCAGTAGGGGTTCGTTCAAGAAAAGACGGAGATATAGGAGCAATGAGTGTAGAAGACTTTATAAACAAAATAAAAGAAGAAATAAAAACATTTGCAAAATAAAAAAATTAAGGGGCGAACCAAGTTCGCCCTAAAAATATATAAAACGATTGTCTAAAAAAAAACGTTGTGATATACTAAAACAGAAAAAACAAATAGGAGGAATAAAATACTTTGAATACTAATGAAAATATTATTAACAATTTAAAATATTTAGGGTTAAATCTAGAAAAGCTACCAGCTTCAATAAAAGAATTTACGCCATTAGATTATAGACCATCAAA
>CAYMXX010000099.1:0-2295 GCA_964394545.1 uncultured Clostridium sp. | reverse complement strand
TTTCCGTATTCCATTAGTGGAATTGAAATATCTAAGCATTTTGTAAATGAATATTTATTTGTTTTTAATAATTTTGCCATTAAAAAAATTATAGAAACTATAAGTAAAAATTTAAGAATATACCTAAATAGGTCTTTTACGTTTATTACTGCTACATTCATTTTTAAATTTCTCCTTTGAATTTAACCTATTTAAATATATTCTTTTAACTTTGTTTTATGAAATAAATTAAGTTTATTGATTATTTATGGTGCAACATATTAGTGTAATGTGTTATTATATTACTCTATAATTTCAGAGATATAGTGCCAACCACCGTCCACTATAACCAAAAGCAGGAAACCCATTATTAAATCCTTCTATATCTTTCATTTCTTCTCCTGTAAGTCTTGTTTTTATTGCATGGTCCCCAAGCTCTGCATCTTTTAGCGCATTTGTTGCATATTCGATAGTTGTTGGAAAATACATATAAGAAATACTATTTCCTGCAAATGCATTTGCTCCAATTATTCTTACACCTTCTAATATATTTATATTTCCTATTGCTTCTAAATACTCTTTCGTATTTCCTGATTCGTCTTTAAATGTAGTTATTTCTCCATTTTCTAAAAATGCATATATTCTATTGTTTTCTCTTATTAAATAATTAGTTAAATCACCTGATATTTCAAAGCCATATCCAAAAAATTCCATAAGCAGATTATCTCTACTTTCATTATTGCTGGTTGTATATTTGGCTACAATTGCTTCTAAATCTGATTTAAAAGTTCCCCCTTCGTCTTCTGCCATAGCTAGTATATATTCTTTTATTTCGTCAAATGTAATGTTTTCATATGTTTTTCCAAATTCTTCTTCTATACCCATCATTGTTATACAGTCTGCTTTTAAAACTTTTCCTACTGTAGCAAACGCATTTTCTGCTATTTCTTCTACAGCTTCTAATTCGTTATCTGAAGTTATTATATAGCCTGGAACAGTTGGATTTGCAGTTTTATACCCTACTACCTTTAAATATGTTCCATTTGGCACAATGTCTCTTAAAAGCAATTTAGAATTATTGCTATATATTTCTTCTTCAAATTCTAACATTTTTTCTGCATCTTCTTTAGACATCATTTCTATATTTATGTTGTCAAAAATTTCTTGTATTGATTCATCTTCTTCTTTAAGTATTGGTAACATATGCAAATGCTCATTATTATAAAAAACATTTAAACTAATAGTTCCTAAGTATAATACTTTACCTGTTTGTAATAGACCAAGTTTAGATTTATCATATGGAAAACTTATTTGCTTTTTTGCTATTTCTAATATTTCATCATCTTCTATATCACTTTCCAATATTTGCGTTTTGTTTATATTTTTTAAATAGTAATACAATCTATCTATATCTTCTATAACATTTTTTACTTCTTCATATTCGTTACTTGAAAGAGCATACACTGCTGGATTGTTTTTGCTTCCCGATATCATAAAGTATGAAAAAACTGCATCTGGATATCTCTTTTTTAAATCAGATTTAACAGCTTCTAAATCTATAATTCCTGTTGTTTCTTCGCCATCTATCCATATATAATCTTCATCAAAATTAGCTTTTGCTCTGTTTGCCATAAACTCCCTAATACTTGGATTTCCAGTTATTCCTAATTCTTCGCACCATTGTATTTCTTTTTCTGTTAAATTTTTAGCTGTATAATATAATTCACCGTCATATAGGACTTCTAATTTTGTCTGGTATTTTTCTTTTAAATTCTCTGGAACTGTATCTGTTAATCCATAGTCTGTAAAATCTTCTGGAATCATTCCATTATTATCGGCTAATACAGCAGCTTTTTGATATTCTACACATTCTTGATATTGTCTTACTTCTGTTTTAAACTTTGCCTCTTGTGCTGAAGAAAATAATCCTCCATTTAATGATACTGTTACTGTTACCCCTACTAGTATTAGCATTACTATTATTGAAATTATTAACGCTATTAGGGTAATTCCTCTTTTGTTTTCTTTCATCTTTTTTCCTCCTTATTTTCGTTTAATTATATAAATTGTAATTTGTATGATTGATGTGTGATTAAAATTGTTGCAAACGTTGGGCTATACCCTAAAAAATAGAAATTATTATAATTTAAGGAATTTCTGCGATGCAAACGGGTCGTCGAGAACGCCGACCCCTACAGGCATTTGCAATTTGTTTTATTTTTAGGCGCAAAAATACGCCATATTTATATGTTTTGTTTTGCATTTTTTCTATGCAAAAAACACATAAATATAGCGTATATATTTATTTTTTTATTT
>CAYMXX010000098.1:0-2373 GCA_964394545.1 uncultured Clostridium sp. | reverse complement strand
CCTGAACTTGCAGCAGATATAAGCGACAGAGGAATATATATGACAGGTGGAGGATGTTTGGTAGACGGATTGGACAAACTCCTTCAACAGCAAACAGGAATAAATGTAATGATTGCAGAAGATGCAGTAAGCTGTGTAGCATTAGGAACAGGTAAGGCTTTAGATGATTTAGACGTGCTAGACGGAAAATCAAAAAGATAAAATAATAACCCCTCTTTAATATAGATTAATTTAAAATGAATAGTGAAATATTTTGCTATTCATTTTTCAATAATATAAGAATTGGAGAAATAAAAATGAAAAAAGTAGCATTTTATACACTACGGTTGTAAGGTAAACCAATATGAAACAAATGCAATGGCAGAACAATTTATAAACAATAATTATGAAATAGTAAAATTTGAGGACATTGCAGATATATATATAATAAATACATGTACAGTAACAAATATGTCAGATAGAAAATCAAGACAAATAATAAGAAGAGTAAAACAAAAAAATCCAAATAGTATACTTGCAGTTACAGGATGCTATGCACAGGTGGCATCAAAAGAATTATCTAAAATAGAAGAAATAGATTTAATAATAGGCAATACAGAGAAAAAAGATATTGTAAATATAGTTGAAGAACATATATCTGCGAGAAATGCTCGTCTACAAAATGACGATGAAATTAATAATAAAAAAATTAACCTAACAGATATAAATAAACAAAAGGAATTTGTAGATTTTGGAAATGTTACATACACAGAAAAAACAAGAGCTGTAATAAAAGTGCAAGACGGATGCAATAATTTTTGCTCATATTGCATAATTCCATATGCTAAAGGAAGAGTGAGAAGTAGAAAATTAGAAAACGTAGTCCAAGAGATAACACAAATTGCAAAAAAAGGAATAAAAGAGGTAGTAATAACAGGTATACATGTTGCTTCTTATGGAATTGACTTTGATGAAAATATTAGACTAATAGATTTATTAGAAGCAATACAAAAAATAGATGGAATAGAAAGAATAAGACTGGGTTCATTAGAACCTAATATAATTACAGAAGAATTTGTAGAAAGACTAAAAAAGGTAACAAAAATGTGTGACCATTTTCATTTATCTCTACAAAGTGGTTGTAATGAAACATTAAAAAGAATGAATAGAAAATATACAGTAGAAGAATTTGAAAAAGAAGTAAATTTATTAAAGAAAACATTTCCTAACGTTGCACTTACAACAGATATAATAGTTGGATTTCCGGGAGAAACAGAAGAGGAATTTGAAAAAACATACAAGTATTTAGAAAATATTAAATTTACAAAATTACATGTTTTCAAATATTCTATTAGAAAAGGAACTGTTGCAGCAAAAATGGAAAATCAAGTGGGAGACAGTATAAAAGAAGAAAGAAGCCATAAATTAATTAAAATATCAGATAAATATGAGAAAGAGTTTTTAGATAAATACATAGGAAAAAAAGTGAAAGTTTTATTTGAGAAACAAGACGGAGAATACATAAAAGGACACACAACAAATTATTTAGTTGTAAAAATAAAATCAGAAGGACTAGAAAATCAAATAAAAGATGTAAAAATAACTTCAAGGGATGGACTTGAACTAATAGGAGAAACTGTAATACAAATGTAACAAACCTGCAACACAAATATAATATTTTTTTGATAAAAATATCTTGATTTAAAAAGATATTTATAGTATAAAATGTATATAAGAATTGTTCGAGAATAAATTTTGTATATAAAACAGGAATAGTTCTACGTTACAAAAGAAAGATATGAACGAACATATCAATAAAGGAGGAGAAACAAAATGGGAGAAAATCCATCAAACGAAGGAATAAACGAAATAGGAAATGGTTCTGTAAAGGACATTGCAAATGCATTAAAAGGTGTAGGTGTTAATTCAGGAGAAGAAATAATAGGGGAAAATGCAAATGGAGCAATAGGAAATGAATTTAAAGTAGCTAAAACAAATTTACCAGAAAAAACAGGATTTTGGACAAAAGTAAAAAATGCTTTATTATATGAAGTAAAAGTTGAACTAACTCCACATCAACAAAAAGTAGAAGATGAAATAAATGATTTCTTACATCAAGAAGTAACATGGCAATCATTTAAAAGCTTTCTATTTAAAGAAGTGCCAATTACATATAAAGGAAAAAGAATATTCTAATTAAAAGTATAAAAAGTTAAAAAGAACACTTGAAAAGTGTTCTTTTTTGATATACAATGACACTGTTAAAAATAATAAAAGTAGGGAATAATAAAATGAATATTAGTTAAACCTATTAAATAGTATTAAAAATAGGAAAACTAAATAAAGTTGCCTACAAAAAGGAGTGAATTTAAATGGCAGTTAAAGTAGCTATTA
>CAYMXX010000097.1:0-2375 GCA_964394545.1 uncultured Clostridium sp. | reverse complement strand
TTTTTCTATTGTAATATAAAAATTCATATGATAGAATATATTTGTTAAATTAGAAGTAAAAGGAAGATTTTTTTGAAAAAGAACATAAAAGATTATAATTTAGACGAACTAAAAAATGTAATGATAGAATTAGGGGAAAAACCATTTAGAGCAGAACAAATTTTTAAATGGATATTTGTAGAAAATGTTACAAGCTTTGACGAAATGACTAATTTATCATTAGAATTAAGAGAAAAATTAAAAGAAAATTTTGATTTACACATATTTAAAATAATACAAAAACAAGAATCAAAAGATGGTACAAAAAAATATTTATTTGATGTTTTAGATGGAAATGCAATAGAATCTGTGCTAATGGAATATAAACATGGCTTTACAATATGTGTATCTTCACAAATTGGTTGTAAAATGGGTTGCAAATTTTGTGCATCAACAGGTGTAAAATTCGTAAGAAATTTAACATCAGGAGAAATAGTAGAACAACTTTTAGCTATTCAAAGAGACGAAGGTATTAAAATATCAAATTTAGTATTTATGGGTATAGGAGAGCCATTAGATAATTACAATAATGTTATAAATGCTGTACATATATTAAATAATCAAAAAGGAATAAATATGGGAGCAAGACATATTAGTATATCAACAAGTGGACTAGTTCCAAAAATATACGATTTAGCAGATCAAAATTTACAATGTACACTTTCGGTATCATTGCATAGTGCAGTAGATGAAAAAAGAAGCCAAATGATGCCAGTAAATAATACATATAATATATCAGAACTAATGAAAGCATGTAGATATTATATAGAAAAAACAAATAGAAGAATATCTTTTGAATATGCATTAGCAAAAGAAAATAACGATAATATGCAAGATGCAAAAGATTTAGTAAAATTATTAAAAGGTATGCTTTGCCATGTAAATTTAATACCAATAAATAAAATAGAAAATGGCAAGTTTACAAAAAGTACAAATGAAAACATATTAAAATTTAGAGATTACTTAAACGAAAAAGGAATTGTTGCCACAGTTAGAAGAGAACTAGGGTCAGATATAGATGCTGCATGTGGTCAACTTAGAAAAAAAGAGGTGGAAAGATGCGAGTCTACGCAAAAACGGATATAGGTAAAGCAAGGCAAATGAATCAAGATTTTTACTATATTTCGCAAAAAAATGAAGACATGTGTTTATGTATTCTAGCAGACGGAATGGGTGGATACAATGGTGGAGAAATAGCAAGTAGTTTAGCCACAAATTCTGCAAAAGAATATATAGAAGAAAATTTTGATAAAATAGAGCATACAGAAAAAGAAGTTATGAATTTAATAAAATATGCAATGGAATATGCAAATAAAGCTGTTTTAGAAAAATCAAAAGAAAATGAAGAATTAGAGCAAATGGGTACTACTCTTGAAATATGTATAATATATAATGGTAAAGCTTATATAGGACATATAGGAGATAGCAGAATATATAGAATAAGAAAAAACATAATTAGAAGAATAACAACAGACCATAGCTATGTAGAAAAATTAGTAAAAGACGGAACAATAACAAGAGAAGAAGCGTTTTATCATCCAAAAAAGAATATGCTTATGAAAGCTCTGGGCTGTAATGAAGCTATAGAACCAGATATAATGGTAAAAGAATTTTTACAAAATGACATTATACTTATGTGTTCAGATGGATTAACAAATATGCTAACAGAAGAGGCAATATATAATATAGTTCAAGAAGAGCCTAAAACAGCATGCGAAAAATTAATAAAAAAAGCAAATGAAAATGGGGGCTATGACAACATAAGTGTTATACTAATTAAAAATTAGTAAGTTATATTTTATATAACTTTAGAAAGAGGGATAAAAAATGAATTTAGAAGGGAAGTTACTTGGTAACAGATATGAAATAATAGAAAAAATAGGTACAGGAGGAATGGCAACAGTATATAAAGCAAAATGTTTGGTACTAAAAAGATTTGTTGCAGTAAAAGTACTAAGAGATGAATTTACAACAGACGAGGAATTTATAAAAAGATTTAATGTAGAAGCACAAGCCGTTGCAAGTTTAACACATCCAAATATTGTTTCTGTATATGATGTAGGACAAGAAGGAAATTTACATTACATAGTAATGGAACTTGTAAAAGGAAAAACTTTAAAAGAAATAATAGTAGAAGATGGTGCACTTGCTTGGAAATGGTCTTTAAAAATAGCAAAACAAATAGCATCTGCTCTAGAAATGGCTCATAGAAATAATATTATACATAGAGATATAAAACCACATAATATAATTATAACTGAAGATGGAGTAGCAAAAGTAACAGATTTTGGAATAGCAAAAGCAGTTTCAAATTCAACAATAACAGCTTTTGGAAC
>CAYMXX010000096.1:0-2427 GCA_964394545.1 uncultured Clostridium sp. | reverse complement strand
AAAAGCTACCAGCTTCAATAAAAGAATTTACGCCATTAGATTATAGACCATCAAAATTTAATGATGAGCATAATTATAAAGTATATAAATATGTAAATATAAAAGATATTCAAATATTACTTACACCAACAAATAGGTTATGTGACATAGCAGAAAAATATCGGCAAAGCAATTCCTCTATATGAGTATTTAATTCCAGAAAAAGAAAATAACATAGAGAAACATACAAAGTTTTTAACAATGGTTAAAAACATGGAAATAGATAAAATAGAAGAGATAGAAGAAGAACAAAAGAGATTAAATAATCAAATACCATTTAAAATAAAATATCCAAAAGATTATTTATGGCAAATATATTATTCAGAATATACAAATAAATACTTTATGCTAGTTACAATAGAAGATTTAGAATATAGTGCATTTTTTTATCTCTTAAAACAACAATTAGCAGGAAGTAAGGAAAAAATATTTGTACCAATAAGCTACACAGATTATAGCAGAGAATATTTAACAAGAACACAAGAAACAGATATAGAAAATTACTTGTGGTATTTTACTAAAGAATGGCCATTAGTTTATGAAGTATATGATAAAGAAGACAATCTTAATATTCATATAACAGGAAAAACATATATATATGACGAAATAAAAAGTGATTATAAAATAAAGTTAAGAAGCAAAAAAGACGCAGAAAAATTTTATAAATTACTAAAAGCTTTGTTTATAATGCAAACAGAAGCACCACATTACTATAAATTTGATATTAGTATAGATGATAATGGTGGATTGCAATTTAATCTAGAAGATAAAAAAATAATATATGAAATACTATCAAGCTTTATAAAACAAGAATACCTAAAAGCAGAAGAAAAGGATATAAAAATAAGAAAAGAACAAGCAAAATTAGAACAAGATTTAAATAAAATAAAAGAAGAATCAAAACAAAAAGAGCAATTATATTTAGAAAAAGAAAAACAAATATCAACATTTTTGGAATGTAGAAAAACTTTTTTTGGAAGAGTAAAATACTTTTTTAAAAATAAAAAACTAGTAAAGCCAAAGCAAGAAGAAAAAACAAAAGAGCAAAAACAAAGTACCAAAATAGAACAAGAAACATATGAAGAAATAAAAAAATATTATACAATAGAAGAATTAATTGAGTTATATAAAAAAGTAAATGCAAATGAAACAACAGTTAAAAACTTAAAACTTGATAAAAAAGCATTAACTAATAGACTAAATAATTTGAACAAAAAAATAGAAAATGCAGAGTTATATATAAAAGAAATAGATGAACACAAAAAAAGTATTTTTGAATTTTGGAAATTTACAAATAAAGATAAAACAGCAGAACTAGTAGAAGGAAGCTTAAAAGAGGAAAATACACAAAAATTAAAAAAAGTTTTTAATTATGAATTAGATTTTGAAGATTTAGCAAAGCAATTAGATAAAAAACAAAGAGAAGAACTTACACAAGAACAAATAAATAGCATATACATTGCAACAACAGAAATTATTCAAGATATAAATACAATAGAAAATGGAGAAAAAATTTCAAAAGAAAGATTAGAACAAATAAAAGAAAAAGCTTCAAAAGAGAAAATATTATTTGAAAATGAACCATTTGATATATTTGGAGCAATAGAATCTAACAATAATTATATAAAAACATTAGCAAATAAAAAGCACAGAGAAACTAAAAAAGAGTTATTTAAAATATTGGATATAAGTCAAAATACAACAATAGAAGAATATGAAGAAACAATAAAAAAGATAGTAAAAGATATAAAAGAAGCAATAAAGAAAATAAAAATTGGAATTCAAATATCAGTATATAAACAAGCAAAAGACTTAAACATATTTAATAAATTTAATATAAACCCAGAAGACGCATTAATAGAATTTAAAAAATCAGAAGAAACAGAAACAAATTTGTATAAAGTAAATTTAAAAGAAGAAGATAAAACAGTTGCTTTAACAAACATTGTATACTATTTTAATAACAACAAAACTTTACCATTAGGTATGAATGTAGAAGAAGGTTTGCTATTAAATATAAATAAGAAAGACAACATAAAAGAAGAAAAAACAATAAATCTTGTATGCTATAAAAATCCAAAAGACGAAATGTCTAAAATTGAGATAAAAAAAGTACATATAAAAAGTTTAGATATATAGAGAATGTACTAATAAATGATAATAGTAATTATAGTGGGTGGAATTATGTTTGTCCACCCACAATATGATATGTTAATTCTTTTTCTAAAAAACAGTTGTAATTTAAAAAAACATATTGTATAATACAAATTGCAATTTAAAAAAGCCGATGTGGCGGAATTGGCAGACGCACTAGACTCAAAATCTAAATGGATTTTTTTAGTGCTAAAACTTATAAGTATTGAAAATAGTAATGTTTAGATATTTGCT
>CAYMXX010000095.1:0-2558 GCA_964394545.1 uncultured Clostridium sp. | reverse complement strand
TGTACTATTGGCATTATTATCGGAGGAATACTTATGTTTTATTGGATCAAGAAAAGTATTACTAAATACTATAAAGAAAAAATGAAAGAGCGAACAGTTGAAATTCAACAAGAACAAATAAAAGAAAAAGATGAAACAATAAAAAATTTGAAAACAGAATTAGCAACTGTTTTACAAATAAACCATAAATATAGCCAAAGAATATCTGCAATGGAAAAAGCTGTTTCAAAATTAGCTCCTACATTGCAAACAAACGAAGAATATGCAGAA
The DNA here is from genome assembly GCA_964394545.1 of uncultured Clostridium sp. GTDB lineage: Bacteria > Bacillota > Clostridia > TANB77 > CAG-508 > CAG-452. The sequence goes on along the minus strand of CAYMXX010000095.1, from coordinate 2,288 downwards.
GAATATGGCGATATATTAAGTTATATAAATGAATTATCAAAAGAATATAAAGAAGAAGTAGCTTTAACAATAAAAGAAAATAAACTTCCAAAAACAAATGTATTTAGTATAGATAATTTGCTGGAATATATGAAACAAGAAGCAGAAAAAGAAAAAATAGATTTTGACCTAGAACTAAAATATAACATTAATGAAATTATAGAAAATAAAATTGCTAAAAACAAATTAGAAACAATACTTACAGACCATATAAGAGACGCAATTATTGCAATAAAAAGCAGTGAAAACAAAAATAGAAAAATTAAGGTAATATTAAATAAAGATGAAAATTATCAAATAGAATTCTATGATACAGGAATAGAATTCGAAATTGACACTTTACTAAAACTGGGATTAGAAAGAACCACTACACATAAAGCAACAGGTGGTACTGGAATAGGTTTTGTAACCACATTTGAAACTTTAAAAGAATGTAAAGCAAGTCTTATTATAGAAGAGTTTAACAACAAACAATATACAAAAGGGATAATAATAAAATTTGACAACAAAAATGAATATAAAATACATTCATATAGAGCAGAAGAAATAAAGAATAAAACCAAAAATAATAGAATAAAAATTTATAAGATAAATTAAAAGGAGAAAAATAAAATGTATGATTTACATTATGACTTGCTAATGCAAGTATATATTAATAAAGAAAATTTGGTAGAATTAAAAGAATACTTTAAAAAAATATATAACAGTAAAAATATAAAGGGAGGAATTTTTAACTTATACTATATGTCACCAAAGGAAATGAAAGAAGAACTAGATATAGAACTACAAGAAATAGATGTAATTAAAAATTTAGAATTAGTAACAAACCTAATAAAAGAAAATAATTTAATACCAGCAGAAACAAAGTACATAATGGGAATAGAAGGATTAGACTATTTAAATAATATAGATGATGTAGATAAACTATACGAACTAGGGATAAGAAGTGTAAATATAGTGTGGAATAATGACAATAAATTTGGAGGAGGAGCAAGAGGAAATACTAATCAAGGTTTAACAGATTTAGGAAAAAAATTGATAAAAAAACTTGCACAAACAAATATTGCAATAGATTTATCACATGCAAACACAAAAACATTCTACGACATAATAGAATATTGCCAAGAAATAAAAAAAGAGAATATAAATCCAATTGTTTTTGCGTCACATTCAAATTGTAAAGCTATATGTGATGTGCCAAGAAATTTAACCGATGATCAAATAAAAGAAATAGCAAATATAGGAGGAGTTATTGGAATAGTAGGAGTAAAACAATTTTGCACAGAAGAGGAAGAAGATTATAAGCAAAAATACTTAGAAAATATAAATCATATAAAAAATCTATTAGGAAGTGTAGATAACATATGTCTTTCAACAGATAATATGGAATTTTATAAAATAGAAACAGAAAAATATAGTGCAATGAGAGTATTTAACCAAAACACAGTAAAAGGCGAAATAGAAGAGCTTTTAAAGCAAAATGATTATTCTAAAGAGGAAATAGAAAAAATCCTATACAAGAATTTTGAAAAGAAAATATTAAGCAAATTGTAGCAATATTTTTTGTATTTGCAATACAGAGCAATTTATTAGACTTTTAATGATTTCTATGATATAATACTTATCGAATTTGAATAAGGAGCTGAATTTATGGGATTTTTTGATAAATTAAAAAATGGTCTTGGGAAAACAAGAAATTCTTTTGGAGATAAAATAAACAGTGTATTTAGTGGCTTTAGAAAAGTAGATGAAGAGCTACTAGAAGAATTAGAAGAAATACTTATAATGTCAGATATAGGTGTAGATACATCGGTAGAAATAATAGCAAGATTAAGAAACAGAATAAAAAAAGAAAAAATAGAAAGCGAAGAAGATGTAAAAAGTGCACTAAGAGAAGAAATGAAAAGTATTTTAGATGAAGAAGAAAATGGGTTAGATTTATCTAAAAAGCCTACTGTTATTTTGGTGGTAGGAGTAAATGGAGTAGGAAAAACAACATCAATTGGGAAAATGGCAAATAGAATAAAAAAAGAAGGAAAAGATGTAATAATAGCAGCAGCAGATACATTTAGAGCAGCAGCAGTAGAACAAGTGGAAATATGGGCAAAAAGAAGCAACTCTAAAATAGTAAAAAGAGAGGAAGGAACAGACCCAGCTTCTGTTGTGTTTGAAGCAATACAAGAATTAAAAAAAGAAAATGCAGATGTTTTAATTTGTGATACAGCAGGAAGACTTCATAATAAAAAATA
>CAYMXX010000094.1:0-2587 GCA_964394545.1 uncultured Clostridium sp. | reverse complement strand
TGATATTGCACCTCTTATATATACGTTAATATCTGGATATTCTTCTGTTGCAAGCTTTGATGCAGAATATACAGAAGCTCCTGCCTCACTAACAATTGCATAATTTACTTCTTTACTTGCTTCTTTTATAACATCAGAAACAAATTGTTCAGATTCTCTTGACGCCGTTCCATTTCCTATTGCAATTATGCTTATATTATCTTTTTTTATTAAATCTAATAATACCTTTTTGCTATTTTCTATATCATTTTGTGGTGCTGTTGGATAAATTGTTGCAGTATCTAAAACTTTTCCTGTTTCATCTATTACAGCAATTTTACATCCTGTTCTATATGCTGGGTCAAATCCCATTACAGTTTGACCTTTTATAGGACTTCCTAATAATAATTGTTTTGCATTTTTTCCAAACACTTTTATTGCTTGTTCTTCTGCCTTTTCTGTTAAATCAGAACGAATTTCTCTATCTATTGAAGGTTCTATTAATCTTTTAAAACTATCATTTATTGTTTCTTTTAAAATATCTGTAAACTCTGTATTTCCCTTAATAATATCATTTTCTATATAATTTATTATAGTATCTTCCGGTTTTTCTAATTTTACCTTTATAAATTCTTCTTTTTCTCCTCTATTAATTGCAAGAATTCTATGACTTGGTATTCTATTAATCTTTTCAGAAAAATCATAATACATTTCATAACTAGATTTTTCCTCTTCCTTTGTAGCTTTTGTTTTAATTAGCCCTTCTCTATAACACATTTGCTTTATTCTTTTTCTATACTCTGCTACATCTGATATATTTTCTGCAATTATATCTTTTGCACCTAAAAGTGCATCTTCTTCATTATTTACACCTTTTCCTTCATTTATAAATTGTTTTGCAATCTCTAAAACAGGTCTTTTATCTGTTTGCAAATATATAATTGTAGCCAATGGTTCTAATCCTTTTTCTTTTGCAATTGATGCCCTTGTTCTCTTTTTTTGTTTATATGGTCTATAAATATCTTCAACCTCTGCAAGTGTAATTGCATTCTCTATTTGAACTTTTAATTCATCTGTCATTTTTCCTTGCTCTTCTATTGATTTAGATATTTCTTCTTTTCTTTTACTTAAATTCCTTAAATAGGTTAATCTATCATTTAAATTTCTTAAAATTTCGTCACTTAAACCTCCTGTTGCTTCTTTCCTATAACGTGCTATAAATGGAATAGTATTTCCATCATCTATTAATTTAATTGCACTTTGTACTTGTGAATCTCTTACTTCTAATTCTTTTGCTATAATTTCTGTTATCTTATCCATTTCTTACCTCTCTTCTCCTTAATATATCCCATATTTTATATGATTATCGAAGCAAAGTAAATAGATTTTTGGCGAATTTATTTTTACATTTTTTGGTATTTTTGTTGATTTTTAACTCTTATTCTTATATAATATTTCCATCCTTTTCCAAAGGAAATCTTTAGGAAAGGAGGTTTATACATATGACAACATCAGATTTGATTTGGCGTTTGATAGAGTTACTTTTGAAAGATAAAGAAACAAATTCAAAAGCTAATGAACAAAAAGACTAATAATAGTCAAACAGGAGTGTATCGCAATTGCACTCTTGTTTTTTATCATTGATATTTTAAGCAAAAAAATGAACTAAGTGTCGCAATCCACTTAGTTCGGTTTTACATATGTCATCATCAGACTAACTTAAGCTAAATATATTATAATACCTTTTCCATTAAATGTCAAACAAATTAATTTAAAATTTATTTTCTTCCACAATTACAATTATCTTTTCTATATGCACATTTTGAGCACACATCCTTGTCTTTTTTTATAAAATTATGATATGCAATTAAACCTAAAGCTACTAACACTATTGCTAATATAATAAAATCTACAAAATTCATAAAATCTCTCCTTGTTTATAAGTTTACAATAAATGTTCCTACATTAAATACTATGCTTGCTAAAATCCATGCTAGCCCTGTTTGGAAACATATTGCTTTAAACATTTTCTTTGTGCTTCCTAATTCTCTTCTCATTGCTCCTATTGCTCCAAAGCATGGTGCACTAAATAGGTTGAATACCATAAATGCATATGCACTTACTGGTGTAAAGAAGCTAAATGCTGCTGATTTAAATAACATTGCTCCTTCTTCTACTTCTTCTGCAAATCCTGCTATTATACTCATTGATGATATTACTTGTTCTTTTGCTACTAATCCTTGTATTGCAGATACTGCAGCTTCCCAACTAAATGTTCCAAGTATAGGATAGAATATCCAAGATATTGCGTTTCCTATTGAAGCTAATATGCTGTTTTCTATTTCTATTCCATATTCTAATTTCCAAGAGAATGAAAGTAAAAACCAAATTACTACTGAACAGAATAATATAATTGTTCCGGCTCTTTTTATAAATTCTTTTACTTTGTCAAATACATCTCTTGCTACATATTTTACACTTGGTAATTTGTATTCTGGAAGTTCTGAAATAAATGCTGTTCCACTATTTTTCATAAATAATTTCTTTATTATTATTGCTGATATTAATATTATTATTATTGCAAAAAAGTAAAGTGATGCTGATACTA
>CAYMXX010000093.1:0-2598 GCA_964394545.1 uncultured Clostridium sp. | reverse complement strand
TTGGTAAACAATTTTGAATTTTCGGGCGGACAGGGTCGTCCGCCCCTACAGATTTGTAATAAATTTTCTAAATGCCGAAATCTCTCCTACAAACTACAATTTGTTTACTATTTGTTTAAATTTATTTCCTCTTTCTTCGAAGTTTTTAAACATATCAAAACTTGCACTTGCTGGTGAAAATAGAATTATATCACCTGCTTGGCTTATTTGGTTTGCTTTTTCTACTGCTTCTTCCAATGTATTTACTGTATATATTGGCAATTCTTTTTCTGTATATTTTAGTTCGTATGTTACTGCACTATGTATTTTATTTGCTGTTTGCCCTAATAGTATTAATTCTCTTACGTTTTCTACTATTGGTTTTGCAATTGGGGTATAGTCTAAATGCTTGTCATATCCTCCTGCTATTAAAACTATATTTTCATCAAAAGATTTGAGCCCTGCAATTGTTCTTGTTGGACTAGATGCAATTGAATCATTATACCATTTTGCTCCATTTATTTCTTTTACAAATTCTAATCTATGTTCTACTCCTGAAAATTGAATAATTGCCTCTGATTGCTTTTCTACTGTTGCAAGTCTACTAGTTGCAGCAATTGCAGCACATATGTTTTCTGCGTTATGTACTCCTCTTAATTTAATGTTTTTAGTGTTTAGTATATGCCTCCTTAGACCGTTTTCACAACTTTTTATAATGCCTTCGTCTAAAATAACACCATTGTCTAATTTTTCTTTACTGCTAAAATATATAACATTTCCTTTTGCTTGTTTTGCAAATTTTCTTGTTATATCATTATCATAATTTAATACAAGTAAATCGTTTTCGTTTTGCATTTTAAAAATATTTGATTTTGCTTCTTTATATTCGTCATAAGATTTGTGTATGTCTAAATGATTTGGTGTAACATTTGTTATTACTGCAATTTGTGGACTTACATTCATTGTCATTAATTGAAAACTACTTAATTCTAGTACAACATAATCTTCTGGTTTCATATTTTTTATTTTTGTAAATAATGGTATACCTATGTTTCCACCTAAATAGCAATTTAAACCTTGTTCTTTTAAGATTGTATATATTAATGATGTGGTTGTTGTTTTTCCGTCGCTTCCTGTTATTCCAATTGTTGTACCTGGACACATTTCTAATACTAGCTCTATTTCTGATGTTAGTAATGCTCCTCTTTCTACTTCTGCTTGTATTTGTGGCGTGTCTGGTCTACAAGAAGGACTCCTAAAAATCACATCAAATCCTACTAATTTATTTAAGTAATTTTCTCCAAAAGAAAATTTTAGTTTATATTCATATATTTTATCCAATATGGTTTTATCTAATTGTTCAATATCTTTATTGTTAAATACAGTTATGTCTGCTCCTAAACTGTATAATTCATCTATTAATGGAATATTACTAACTCCCAAACCAATTATTGCAACTTTTTTTCCTTTTATATAATTATTAAATTCTTCTAATTTTTCATTTACAAATTTCATAAAATCTCTCCTCAATATTTCTTATTATATCTTGTTTTTTTTGTAATTTATTTTCTCCTTTAGGTTCTATTACAAAGTCAAAATATTTATTGCTATTTTTATCATATATTGCAAAATATACTGTATTTAATTTGTTACTATTGTTTTTCAAATCCTTCTTTCCTAGCTGCCCTGTTATTCCTATTCCCCAATCTGATTTTGCAAAGATTGAAACTGACTTTGCCATTTCTTTTGCTACTTCTATGCTATATACAGTATATGTTTCTATTGTTTTTTTGTTTACTCCAAAATATTCTTTCCAATTATTTGAGTATGTTACAAGTCCAAGATTAAAAACATTACTTGAACCATCTACATTAGTTATTTGACTTGCTAGCATTCCTCCAGTGCACGATTCCATACATGATATTGTTTGATTTTTATTTTTTAAAATTTCTATTAATTTTTCCATTTTTTTACCTCTTTGAAATTATATACTAAAAAATTTTATTTAACAATTTTTATTGGAATATTTTTTTGTTTTTTGAAAATAATATAAATATAAAATGAATTTGGAGGTGCTTTTCTATGTCAAAGAAAAACAAAGAAAATAAACAAAATAAAGAAAATAAGAACAATAATAAAAATGAAAAAATAGACAATAATAACTGCAAATAAGATAGAAAAAAGCGAGATTAAATCAATTAAATTAATCTCGCTTTTTTCTATCTATCCATTCCATGTTTAGGATCATCACAAAATGTTGGCTTATTATTATCCCATGCTTTGTGCACATTTATAAAATTTTCCACAGTTTCTTCATATTTATCTTCGCTTCTACTTGCTTCAGAAAAGCTTATATGTTGTCCTATCATCTTTTCTAATTTTTCTGAATTCAATTCATTTCCATTATAAATTCCTGTTAATTCTTTTCCATCAAAATCTAAAAAAGTTAATTTAATTCCATTTTCTTTTTGTTCTACTTTTATTAATTTTGCTTGTGCCATTGTAGGTTCCTCCTCTTTTTTTTGCTAATTATATAACACTAAACCAATTATGTCAATCTTAAGATTATAAATATTTCTTTAAGAACTTTCCTGTATATGACCTATCATTTTTTACTAT
>CAYMXX010000092.1:0-2766 GCA_964394545.1 uncultured Clostridium sp. | reverse complement strand
AATATAGAAGAAATTTATAAAGATAAAAATAATAAAACAAATATAGAAGAAACAGAAGAACAAAAAAACAAAAACGATAAACCGAAAGGTGGAAGACATTTTTAAACAAAATGAAAAGTGTCAAAGAGGATAGCTCTCTTTGACACTTTTTGACTTTTGGAGCTTCTAGGCAGAATCGAACTGCCGACCTACGGGTTACGAATCCGTTGCTCTACCAACTGAGCTATAGAAGCATATAGTACTAATAAAATCAATAAACTTTTATTAGTATACTATAATCTTTTTTTATTTTCAATACCTATTTATTTTTCTAACATAATAGTAACAGGCCCATCATTTAATAAATTAACCTTCATATCAGCACCAAATAATCCTGTTTGAACAGTTATATTCTTAGCCTTGCATTCATGTATAATGTATTCATATAACTCTTCAGCATAATCAGGTTTTGCAGCATCTAAAAAAGCTGGTCTATTTCCATGAGAAGTATTAGCATACAATGTAAACTGAGAAACAAGTAAAAGTTCCCCTTTAATCTGACTAATATTCAAATTCATTTTACCATTTTCATCACTAAATACCCTTAAATTTAATAATTTATTAATTAAAAAATCAGCAGTATCTTTTGTATCTGTATGAGTAATACCTATTAAAACCAAATAACCTTTACCTATATTTCCAACAATATTTCCATCTACTGTAACATTTGCTTTTGCAACTCTTTGAACTAAAAATCTCATAATATACACCTCAATTAAAAATTTTATCATAATCAATTAAAAAAAGCAAAAAACGAATACATATTATTATATGACTAATAAAGTAATATAAATACGAAAAAACAAGAAAAATTGAGCAGTAAGTAGAAAAATAGAAGCTTGTATGATATATTTTTTTAGAATAAAAATGGGAGTTGATTAATAATGAGCAAAAACGAAATAATAAATATACTATTAGTTGAAGATGATATTCAAGACTGCAAAATTATTAAAGACTACATAGATGCAAGAGATGATGTTAAATTAGTAAAAATAGCAAACTCATCAAAGCAAGCAATTAAAGATATAAAATTTTATATTCCAGATGCAGTTATACTAGATATAGAATTAAATAATGGAGAAGGTTCAGGACTTCAAGTATTAGAACAAATTAAAGAACTTAATTTAGATGTAAAACCAATAATAGTTATAACCACAAATATATCTTCAAAAACAGTATACACATATGCACACAATAATGGAGCAGATTTAATATTTCATAAATTGAAAGACGACTATTCACCAGAGTTAATAGTAGAAAATATATTATTACTTTCAAAAATAAATAGAACACAAAAATCAAATATAAGTACAGAAACAGCAAAAGAAATTAGAGATAAAATTTCAGAAAGAATTAATAGAGAATTAACATTAATAGGTATTAGTTCTCATTTAATAGGCAGAAAATATATACATGATGCAATTATTTATATAATAGAAAATGGTAAAGATGCAGAAAACGTATTTTTACATATAGCAAAAGAATATAAGAAAGGAAACAGTACAATAGGACGTTCAATTCAAACAGCAATTGAACATGCATGGAGAAAATCATCAATAGAAGACTTACAAAAATACTATACAGCAGCAGTAAACTATAATACAGGAGTGCCAACACCAACAGAATTAATTTACTACTATGTAGATAAAATTAAAAAATCAATATAACTCATAAATAATCAAATATTCTAAACCTAAATACTACTAAAAGTTACAAGCTTTAGTAGTATTTTTTTATTGTACAAGGAATCGGCTTTTTGCTGTGCCCCAGGCACACATTTTTCTTTGTACAGTAAGAAAGGTTACATATTAAAGTTCATAGAGAACAGCGTATGCGACCTTTCTAATTAACATAGAACTATAGAACAAAAAAATAGAACAAAAACGAAAAATATGTTAAGAGAAAGGGGGATTAGAATATGTGGGCAGATTTAATGAGATATTTAAGTCATGTATTTGGTAAATAAAATACTTTAATTAAAAAATAAAAGAGTAAAAAAGCAAAATTAATGGAAGAATATTTTCTTATTGATTTTGCTTTTTTTATGAAATATAATAAATATATTATTTATAATCTTGAGGAGAACATAAATGGTAGATAATATATTAATTACTATGATAAAAACAATATTTGTAAATATTTGCATTGCATTTATTTTTAATAAAAATGTTAACGAATCATTAGAAAAGAAACAAAAAATTAATATCTTTATATTAAATATGATAGTGGCTTTGTCATATGCCATAGTTTACGAAAAAATATTAGCAAATATTAATGTTTCATTAACAAATGTAGTTTGCTATAATGTATATGGATTTTTATTTTTAATAACAATTAAAGGGTATTCACAAAAGAATATTTTCTTAATAATGTTATCAATTACAATGACATATATAAGTAAATTTTTTTCTGCTATTATAAATTTTTTAATTAGCAATGCTTTTAATTTAAACTTTTTACTTAGTGGAATAATAGAACAAATAATATTAGGAACACTGGAATTTACATTGCTATATTTATTTTTTAAAATTAATAGATTTAAGAATGGCTTTTCTTTTTTGAAAAACAGCAGAATAATATCATTGATGATGGGAATAACCATGAACATAATTTTAATAATTTCTTTTATATACATAGGAATGAATGAGAAAGATATAGTAGTAGATACTATATGTACTATTGGCATTATTATCGGAGGAATACTTATGTTTTATTGGATCAAGAAAA
>CAYMXX010000091.1:0-2930 GCA_964394545.1 uncultured Clostridium sp. | reverse complement strand
GATTCTGTTATAAAAGGTGGAAATATAGCAAGAATAGCAAAAGAACAATTAGAAAGAGAAACAGGCAAAAATATTATATCTGCAAAAAATGCCAAAGAAATAAGAAAATTAAATTCTTGTGAAGAATAGTTCCTTGGCTTATTACAGGTGCATTAATGCAAATTTCAATATCTTGAATATGTAGTATCTTAAACGCCTTGAAGAACGGAACTTTTAAATATATACTTTCTTTCATAAAAAAATTTATAGTATTAATAAAGAATATAGAAATTTAATAATAAATAAAACTTGAAGAAATTAATTACAATTTAACTAGAACTAATTTACATAAAAAAGAATATATTATTAATATAGTAGGAGGAATAGCATGAAAGAAGTTTTAAGATTAGAAAATATAAACAAAACATATCAAGCAAAAAATGGAGAAATAGAAGCTTTAAAAAACATAAATTTTAATGTAAATGAAGGCGAATTTGTTAGCATAATTGGACCAAGTCGGATGCCGGTAAATCAACACTACTTTCAATAATTGCAGGTCTAGAAAAAAAGTCAAGTGGAAAAATATATATAGACAATGTAGAAACAGAAAATGTATCAAATAAAATTGGGTATATGCTTCAAAAAGACAGTTTACTAGAGTGGAGGACAATATATAACAATGTTATATTTGGACTAGAAATAACACATAAAAGGACAAAAGAAAATGAAAAATATGTTGAAGAATTGTTAAAAAAATATAACCTTTATGAGTTTAAAGACAAATACCCAACACAATTATCTGGAGGAATGAGGCAAAGAGTGGAATTAATTAGAACACTTGCATTAAGACCATAAATTTTACTATTAGATGAAGCTTTTTCTGCTCTTGTTTATCAAACAAGAATAATGGTAACAAAAGATATATACAAAATTTTAAAAAACGAAAACATAACGACAGTAATGGTAACACATGATATATCAGAAGCTATTAGTATGTCAGACAGAATAGTAGTACTTACAAAAAGACCAGCAACTGTTAAAAAAATTGATATAATAAATTTCGAAATAGAAGGAAGAGACCCCATGAATTGCCGTAAAAGTCCAAAGTTTAGCAAATATTTTGATAGCCTATGGAAGGAGCTAGATGTTGATGCAAAAGAAAAATAATTCACAAGAAAGAAATAGATATTTAAAAAAAATTAAATTAACAAAAATGTTAATACTATTTACGCAAATTACAATAGCTGTTACATTTGTGGCATTATGGGAAATATTAGCCAATAAGGGAATTATAGATAGTTTTATAACCAGTCAACCTTCCAGAATGTTAAAAACCTTTATGAACTTATCTCAAAATGGACTATTAGAACATTTAGGAGTTACATGTTACGAAACAATAGTAGGATTTTTGTCAGGAGCTATACTTGGAGTAATTGTTGCAATAATACTATGGTGGTCAAAGTTCTTATCAAAAGTATCAGAGCCATTTTTAGTTGTATTAAACAGCTTACCTAAAATAGCACTTCGGACCAGTAATAATAATATGGGTAGGAGCAGGCACCTCAGCTATTATAGTAATGGCACTGGCAATATCTCTAATAGTTACAATTTTGGAAATACTAAATGGATTTTTAAACACAGACCCAGAAAAAATTAAAATGGCAAAAACCTTTAATGCAAACAAATTACAAATACTAACAAAAATAGTAATACCAGCAAACATCTCTACATTTATAAACTCATTAAAAGTAAACATTGGACTTTCATTAGTTGGAGTAATATCAGGAGAATTTTTAGTATCAAAAGCAGGACTTCGGATATTTAATAGTATATGGAGGTCAAGTATTTCAATTAGACTTAGTAATGGCAAGCGTAGTAATACTTGCAGCAGTTGCCGCAATTATGTATGAAGCAGTAGTCCTACTAGAAAAAATAATTTTAAAAACAAAAAAATTTGGATAAATTGAAAGGAGAAGAATTTTGAAAAAATATATTATAGGTATACTTATAATACTATTAGTAGTTGGTGGAATTTTAGCATATTCAATGTTAAAAGATAAAAACCAAGGAAATACAGAAATGACAAAAATAAAATTAAATGAGGTTACTCGTTCAGTTTTTTACGCACCTCAATATATTGCAATAGCTAATGGATATTTTGCAGAAGAAAACTTAGAAATAGAGCTTACAACAGGTCAAGGAGCAGATAAAGTAATGACAGCAGTACTTGCTGGTCAAAGTGATATAGGATTTGCACGGACCAGAAGCCGCAATTTATGTGTATAACGAAGGAAAAGAAGATTATATGCAAGTGTTTGCACAAATGACTAAAAGAGATGGATCTTTTTTAGTAAGCAGAAAAGAAAATAAAGATTTTAAATGGACAGATGTAAAAGGTTCTACCATAATTCCAGGTAGAAAAGGTGGAGTACCATACATGACATTTGAATATGTATTAAAGCAAAATGGGTTAGACACTAAAAAAGATGTTATTTTAGACGATAGTATTAAATTTGATTTAATGGCAGGAGCATTTGCAGGAGGAACAGCAGACTATGTTACATTATTTGAACCAACAGCATCTATGACAGAAGCACAAGGAAAAGGATATATAGTAGCATCAGTTGGAGAAGCAGCAGGAGAAATTCCATATACAGCATATTTTGCGAAAAAGAGCTATATACAAAATAATTCAGAAATAATACAAGGATTTACAAATGCAGTATATAAAGGTGAAGTTTGGGTAAAAGAACATACAGCAAGAGAAATTGCAGAAAAAATACAAACCTTTTTCCCAGACACAGATTTAGATATGCTAGAAAGTTCAATACAAAGATATAAAGATATAGATGCATGGAACGAAACACCAGTATTAAAAGAAGAAGCTTTTGATAAATTGCAAACAGTAATGCAAGAAGCAGGAGAACTAACAAACAAAGCACCATATGAAG
>CAYMXX010000090.1:0-2996 GCA_964394545.1 uncultured Clostridium sp. | reverse complement strand
AAAACACCAATATGCGTAGTGGGAAAAGTTTTAAAAAACAAAGAAATAGAAGAGATAAAAAAAATAATAAATAAAGATATTGATGTGGAAGTAACATTTGATAGCCCAAAAGTATTAGGATTACATGGAATAAAAAGAGTATTTGAAAAAGAAATAGAAAATTCAGAGACAAAATTTTATAAAGGAAACATGAGGTCTGGACAAAAAATAGAATTCGAAGGAAGTCTAGTAATATTAGGAGATGTAAACGGAGGAGCAGAAGTGATAGCAGGAGAAAACATAGTAGTTTTAGGACATTTAAGAGGGCTTGCACATGCTGGGGCAAAAGGAAATAAAAAAGCAATAATAGCAGCACAAAAAATAGACTGCCCACAAATAAGAATTTCAAACATAGTAAAAGAAATAGAAAAAGAAGAAACAGAATTAGAACAAGAATGCAAATACGCATTTGTAGAAAATGATAAAATAATAATGGAGTAGACAAAAGGGGACAGACCCCTTTTGTCTATTTTTTAAGAAAGCAACAATAAAATTAAGGAAATAAACAAAAATTGGTCTTGTACTCCTTCATTATAAAGAAAAATAAGAAGACAAATTAAAAGAATATCATCAAAATATAAATTGATTCCAAAAAATTGAAAACAAAAATCTTCATTACCTAAAGGAAGAGCACTATAAAAAGAATTCGTCATTTCTTCTTTTCACCACCCATAAAAGGAAAAACATCCATAACCTTGCTCATATTCATAAGCTGAATATATTGGTCTACTTTAGATTTTCTGCTTTCTTTTAAATATGGCTTTAAAGATTGTAAAAGATTAGAACGAGGGTCATCTTTTACATTCATTTTATCTATAATAGTTTTCATTCTCATAATAGTTTCAATATCTATTCCATTTGCAAAATTTTCATTGCTTTGGCTATTATTTGAACTAGAAGAGTCAGACGAAGAATCACTTGTATCGCCAGAAGAATTAGAGTTATTAAGCATGCTAAATAAATTATTTACCATATCAGGTGAAATATTATTTTTACCAGCAATATTATTTAATTTTTCAAAAACATCTGACATATCTTCATTATTCAAAATATCAACCCTCCCTAATTTTTAGTAATTCTAATTAGACTTATTTTTAATTTCTTGTAGGATTTCTTCCTTGCTTTTGGATTTAAGAATTTGATTAGCCTTTGCAATACCTGCCTCTAGCTCTTTTTTATCCATTTTAGAAAGCAGATTCATCATTTGAGCAATATCAATATTATTGTTATTCAACAAAATCCCTCCTAATTAAATATATGTATTAACAATATAGTATATTCAATTAATAAAAAAAAGGACCATAAGGTCCTAAAATAAATTTAAAATTATCTGATTATCATATTTTCTCTTCCTGCACCTGTTCCTATAAACTTAACAGGAACACCTGTAAATTCTTCAATTTTCTTTAAATATTTTTTTGCATTTTCTGGTAATTCATCATATGTTTTACAATTACTTATATCACCAAAATTTCCTTCAAAATCTTCATATACAGCATAAGAATTATTCAAGAAATCAACATTTGTTGAGAAATCAGTTGTTTCCTTACCATTATAATTATAGGCAACACATAATTTTATATTATCTAATTTACCAATAGTATCAACATGATTAACGGCAAGTCCTGTAATACCATTTAATCTAACTGCATATTTTAAAGCAACTAAATCAAGCCAACCACATCTTCTAGGTCTTTTAGTTGTAGTTCCGTATTCATGACCAAGTTCTCTTATAGTATCACCAATTTCATTATTTTGTTCTGTTACATAAGGACCTGCACCAACTCTTGAAGAATAAGCTTTAAGGACACCATAAACCTCTCCAATATCTCTTGCTCCAACACCACTACCAGTACAAACACCACCAATAGAAGGATTTGAAGAAGTAACAAAAGGATAACTTCCAAAGTCGATATCAAGTAAAGTTGCTTGTGCACCTTCACAAATAACTTTTTTACCCTCATCTAATGCATTATGAATTAAAGTTACAGTATCTGTAATGTATGGTTTTAAAATTTTAGCATATTCCTTATAATCTGCAAGTGTTTTTTCTAAATCTACTATTTCATGACCGTACATTTCAAAAATCTTATTTTTATTATTAATATTAGTAGTTAAAAGTTCTTCAAATCGGTCAGAAACTAAATCTTCTGCACGAATTCCACATCTTTCGTATTTATCACAATAAGCAGGACCAATACCTCTAGCAGTTGTTCCTATTTTATTATTTCCTCTATTTTCTTCTAATAATTTATCCATTTCAATATGGTAAGGAAGAATAATGTGAGCTTTATCACTAATACGTAAATTATCAGCAGAATAACCATGCTCTTTTAAATTTTCCATTTCTCCAATTAAAACCTTAGGGTCAACAACAACACCATTACCAATAACAGCAATAGTACCTTTGTTTAAAATTCCAGAAGGAATTAAATGAAAAGCAAATTTTATTCCATCAACTTCTATAGTATGTCCAGCATTATTTCCACCAGAGCATCTAACAGCAATATCGGCATTGCTTCCTAGGTAATCAATAATTTTACCTTTACCCTCATCACCATAAAAACTTCCTAAAACTACATCAACTTTAGATCTTGACATAATAATCACATCCTAAAATAAAATATGTTCTTTAGCAAAAGAACATACATATTATCGTACAAATACACAAAAAAGTCAAGATATACATAAATTTAAGTTTTGATATTTATAAAACTATTTATGAAAAAAGTATATATTTCAAAGTGAGTTCGACCTGTTGAATTTAAATTATTCTCTAACTTAGAGTGTGTATCTTTATTTTGATTATGTAGTATCTTAAACGCCTTGAAGAACGGAACTTTTAAATATATACTTTTTTCATATTATCTGTTTAGTTTTAAAAAATAGAATTTTACAATGTTTTTAATCTAAAATTATTTGGTAATAAGTCTTTTATAGAATATTCTGTAATAGTA
>CAYMXX010000089.1:0-3191 GCA_964394545.1 uncultured Clostridium sp. | reverse complement strand
AATGTTTGATAGTATATAACAAATGAAATTCGATATTTTGTAAAAAAGGAGGAATTCTTTTGAATAATACAATAGATGATAAATTAATTGGAAATGAAAATAATATTATTTTTTATACTGATAAAGATGATAATGTTAATGTAGAAGTTATTTTGCAAAATGAAAATGTATGGCTTAACATAGAATCTCTGACTAAACTATTCAAAATTGATAGGACAGGCATAACAAGGCATATAAATAATATTTACAAAGATGAAGAATTAGAAGAAGATAGCACATGTGCAAAAATTGCACATATGGGTAATAATAATAAGCAACAATATATTACAAAATATTATAATTTAGATATGATAATATCAATTGGATTTAGAGTAAATTCAAAACCAGCTATAAAATTTAGAACATGGGCAAATAAAGTTATTAAAGAATATATGGTAAAAGGATTTGCTCTAAATGACGAAAGATTTATTAAAGGTAATAAATTTGAAGCACAATATTTCGATGAATTATTAGAAAGAATAAAAACAATTCGTACAAGTGAAAGAATGGCATATCAAAAAATAACCGATTTATTTATAGCAACAGCAGTTGATTATAACAAGGATTCAGAGGAAGCATATATATTCTTTAAAATAGTGCAAAACAAATTACACTTTGCGATTTCTGGACATACAGCAGCAGAACTTATTCATATGAGAGCAAATTCTAACAAAGAACATATGGGACTTACAAATTGGAAAAATAGCCCAAATGGTTTAATATACAAATATGATGTTGTAATAGCAAAAAATTATTTAAATGAAAATATAGAGGAAGAGAACTATTAGACTGTGCCAATAGAAACGTGAATTTTAGCACAAAAAAATACAAACCTTCATAAAATATAAAGAGATATATTTTATGGAGGTTTTTTATGGCAAGAATAATAGTATTTAACAATGATACAAACAGAATGGAAAATTATTATAGAAACGAAAATGAGGCTATGCCTTATAATGCAAATAGAAGTTTAACAGTAGGAGAATTTAGAGGCTCAAGTGGTAGTCCAACACTATGGACAACTAAAAGAGCAATGCAAAGTTTTAATACAACAAGATATTTATATGGCTCAGCAATACCAGTAGGTTTTGCATTTAAACGACCATGGGAACGGTGGACATGGCTCACAAAGTCAGCACTATGCAGGAGTAGCATTTGATGCAGGTCAAGTATTAAGCGCTTCAGAAAGAAATAGATTATGGAATACAGCAAATAGTTCTCGGAGTATGGACATATGTTGAACCACAAAATTTAACCCCTACCTGGGTACATTTTGATAAAAGATTTGGAAGACCAGCCTGTGGAACAGCAGGATATCCACTGATCAGAAGAGGTAGCATAAGCACATATGTATTAATTGCACAAGACGATTTAAACACATTAGGATTTAGAACAGGAGGATTAGATGGAATATTTGGAGGGCGAACAGAAGAAGCAGTAAGAAACTATCAAAGAAGAAGAGGATTACCCGTAGATGGAATAGTTGGTTGCAATACATGGCGTTCACTTCAAGAAGACGTAGTAGGAACAGGAAGAACAAGCACAACAATAGATTAAAAAGTTGTATTTATAAAAAATGTGTGATACAATATGGAAAAAATTAAAGAGGTGCATATATATGAAGGTTATATTATTACAAGATATAAAAAATGTAGGAAAAAAAGACGAAATTATAAATGCAAACGATGGTTATGCAAGAAACTTTTTATTTCCAAAAAAATTAGCATTAGAAGCAACAAAAGATAACCTTTTAAAGTTGCAAGCAAAAAAAGATTCACAAGCACATAAAAAAAATCTAGAAATAGAAGAATTTAAAAAGCAAGCAGAAAAAATAAATAATATAGAATTAACACTAAAAGTAAAAGCAGGCGAAAATGGCAAAATATTTGGTGGAGTTACAGCAAAAGAAATAGCAGAAGAACTAAAAAAACAATATAAAATGGAAATAGATAAAAAGAAAATTGTATTAAAAGAAACAATAAAAAATATAGGAAGATTTTCAGTAGAAGTAAAATTTGGAGAAGGAATAAATGCAAAATTAGCATTAAATATAGTAGCAGAATAATAACTAAAAAAGATAGGAGAAAAATAAAATGGATTTAGGGAAAGTGCCACCACACGACATAGAAGCAGAACAAGCTGTAATAGGAAGTATGCTTACAGATAAGGATGCTGTTGTTGACAGTATAGAAGTTTTAAAATCAGATGATTTTTATAGACAAGACAATAAAACAATATATGAAGCAATAACAAATTTATACAATAGAGCAGAACCAATAGATATAATAACAGTAAAAGCAGAACTAATATCACTTGGAAAATTTGAAGCAGTTGGAGGACTAGAATATTTAGCAGTTTTACCAGATAAAGTACCAACAACAGCAAACGTAGAAAAATATATAAGAATAGTAGAAGAAAAATCTGTATTAAGAAAATTAATAAAAGCATCTAATGAATTAATAGATTTAGGGTATGCAGAAACAGAAGATTTAGACACAATAATGGATCAGGCAGAAAAAAAGATTTTTGAAATATCACAAGGAAAAAATCAAAAAGGATACACACCATTAAAAGACATATTAGTAGAAACCTTTGCAGAAATAGAAAAATTATATAATCAAAAAGAGCCAATAACAGGAATTCCAACAGGATTTGCAGATTTGGACTATAAAACAGCAGGACTTCACAATTCAGATTTAGTATTAGTGGCAGCAAGACCAGCAATGGGTAAATCTGCATTTGCATTAAATATTGCAACAAATGCAGCTATGCAAGCAAAAGTACCAGTTGTTATATTTAACCTAGAAATGTCAAAAAGCCAGTTAGTAAACAGAATTTTATGTAGTGAAGCAATGGTAGATAGCAATAAAATAAGAACAGGAAAAATAGAAGAAGATGATTGGGTAAAACTTGCAACAGCACTTGGACCACTTTCAGAAGCTCCAATATATATAGACGATACACCAGGTATTACAGTTACAGAAATAAGAGCAAAATGCAGAAAATTAAAATTAGAAAAAAACATAGGGCTAATAGTAATAGACTATTTACAATTAATTCAAGGCACAGTATAAAGAAATGCTAGTCGTGAGCAAGATATTTCAGAAATAAGTAGGTCATTAAAAATACTTGCAAAAGAATTAGATGTTCCA
>CAYMXX010000088.1:0-3248 GCA_964394545.1 uncultured Clostridium sp. | reverse complement strand
TTTTAATGTCTTTTTTTGTCGATTATTACTATTATTTGACAAGTTAGCGTCAAAATATTTACATTGTTTTATGTTTTATGTTACAATATGTTGTAGCAGTTGATTTATAACGTTTTTAACTATATATTAAGTATAAAAATATATAAAAGGTGATATTATGGAAAATAATGTGTATGATTTAACAAATCCTCAAAAATCAATTTGGTTCACAGAACAATTTTATAAAGGAACACCTATCGAAAATATCACAGGATGTGTAATTATTTTAGAAAATCTAAATCTTAAAGCTTTGCAAGAAGCTATAAATTTATTTGTGAAAAGCAATGACAGTTTTAGGCTAAAATTTACAATAAAAGATGATAAACCTGTACAATATTTATCTTCTTTTTCTGAATTTGAAATTGAAAATATTTTAATAAATGAAAATGAAGATGTAAAAAACATAGAAAAAGAAATGTCTAATACTCCTTTTAATGTATTGGATAATTTATTATTTGTATTTAAAACCTTTGAGTTTCCAGATGGACATGGTGGTTTTGTTATAACTGCTCACCATTTAATTTCTGATGCATGGACAGCTGGCTTAGTTGTTAATGAAATTATGGATTATTATAAAAAGCTAATAAATTCAGAAAATATAGAAGTAGAAAATCCTTCTTACTTAGATTATATTCATTCTGAGCAAGAATACCTAAATAGTGAAAAATTCAGCAAAGATAAGGAATTTTGGAACGAAATTTTTGAAACAGTTCCAGAAGTTGCAACAATTCCTTCTATTAATGCTGAAAACTCAAGCAATTCTTTATCATGTAACGCAAAAAGGGAACAATTTGTAATACCAAAAGAAACAATGGACTTAATTAATGAATTTTGTAAAGAGAATAAAGCATCTGCTTTTAATTTCTTTATGGCAGTTCTTGCTATATATTTATCAAGAGTATCTTCACTAGATGATTTTACTATTGGTACACCTATACTAAACAGAGGAAATTTTAAAGAAAAGCAAACAACAGGTATGTATATTAGTACTATACCTTTTAGGATTTCTATTAATAATGAAATTTCTTTTGCTCAATTTTTATCTAATATATCAGCAGATTTTTCAAAAATTTTTAGACATCAAAAATATCCATATCAATATATTTTAGAAGATTTAAGAAAAAAAGATAGTAGTATTCCTAATTTATATAATATCTTACTTTCTTACCAAAATGTAAGAAGTAACAAACAAACAGCAGATATAAATTATGAATCTAGTTGGATTGGAAATGATTATATTTCTGACGATATTGACATTCACCTTTACGACATGAATGATACTGGTGATATAAATATTGCATATGATTATTTAACAAGCAAATATTCTATTGATGATATTTGTTCTATTCATGCTAGATTTTTACATATTATAAATCAAATTTTAGAAAATAATACTATTCGTTTAAATGATATTGAAATAGTAACACCAGATGAAAAAAATAAAATATTATATGATTTTAATAATACACAGGCAGATTACCCAAAAGATAAAACAATTACACAATTGTTTGAAGAACAAGTAGAAAAAACACCTGATAATATTGCAGTTGTTTTTGAAGATCAAAAATTAACATATAGGGAATTAAACGAAAAAGCAAATAGTTTAGCTAACTATTTAAGAGAACATGGAATTGCAAGAAATGATATTGTTGGAATTATGGTTAATCGTTCACTAGAAATGATTATCTCTATTCTTGCTGTTTTAAAAAGTGGAGCTTGCTATATTCCTATAGACCCAGAATATCCTCAAGATAGAATTGAATATATGCTAGATAACAGTAATGCTAAATTGCTTTTAACTTTTAAGAAATTAGACAGTAAAGTAAATTTCAATAATAAATTATTTGTTGAACTTGATAATGAATTATATAACTCTAATAAAGATAATTTAAAAAATATAAATGATCCAGAAGATTTAGCATATATTATATATACTTCAGGTTCTACAGGAAAACCAAAAGGAGTAATGCTAATTCACAAATCTTTATCAAACCTTACTAACTATTGTAACAATTATGTTCAATATCTAAAAGAAAACACTTATAGAACTATTGCTTCAATTACAACAGTTAGCTTTGATATATTTATTTTTGAAACATTAATCTCTTTACAAAAAGGATTAAAATTGGTTATAGCTAATGAGGAAGAACAAACTATTCCTAGATTATTAAATATATTAATTAAAAAGAATAATGTAGAAATTATTCAAACTACACCATCAAGAATGCAATTATTAGTTAATAATATTACAGATATACCTAGTCTTTCAAATTTAAAGTTTATAACTCTTGCTGGTGAACAATTGCCTATTTCTTTAGTAAATGATTTAAAAGAAATAAGCAATCCAATTATATATAATGGTTATGGTCCTAGTGAAACAACTGTATTTTCTACTTTAACAGATGTAACAAATCATGATTTTATTACTATAGGTCATCCGTTAGATAACACTCAAATTTATATTTTAAATTCAAGCTTAAATATTTGTCCTGTTAACGTGCCTGGAGAAATATACATATCTGGTGATGGTGTTGGTAATGGATATATAAACAACGAAACTTTAACTAAAAAAAATTATTTATCAAACAATTTTTCTAATAAGAATAACGTTCTTTATAAGACTGGTGATTTAGGTTATTTCCAATCTAATGGTGAAATTATATGTCTTGGAAGATGTGATAATCAAGTAAAAATAAGAGGTCTTAGAATTGAGCTTGAAGAAATAGAAAATGAAATATCTAATTTTGCAAATATAGATAATTGTGTTGTTGTAAAAAAGACTGCTCCTAATGGTCATGAATTTTTATGTGCATATTTTACATCTTTATATGAAGTTAATATCAATAATATTAGAACTGTCTTACAAAAGAAATTACCAAAATATATGGTTCCACAATACTTTGTTAAATTAGATAAACTTCCTTATACACCTAACGGTAAAATTGATAGAAAAAGCTTGCCGGAACCAGTTATTGAAGTTAAAAATAAAGAAATAATACCTGCAAGAAATAATATCGATCAAGCATTAATAAAAATATTGGAAAACTTATTATCAATTAATAACATAAGTATAGATGATTCTTTCTTTGAGTTAGGAGGAGATTCTTTAACAGCTATAAATTTATGTGCAAAAATTTATAGTGAACTTAACATACAAATTTCTGTTAAAGATGTATTAGAAAATCCTATTATTAAAGATTTGTCTGATA
>CAYMXX010000087.1:0-3300 GCA_964394545.1 uncultured Clostridium sp. | reverse complement strand
AAATAATCAAATAATCTTGCAATTTGTATATGATTATGCTAAAATGAATAAGTCAAATTGAAACGGAGGTAACAAGAAGTGGGAGTATTAAAAACAGTTTTAACAGTAATTTATGTAATTGTATGTTTAATATTAATAGTAATTTGCTTAATGCAATCAAAAGATGATGAAGGTGCATCAGGAGCAATAGTAGGTGGAGGTTCATCAAGCTTTTATGAGAAAAATAAAGGAAAAACAAGAGAAGGTATGCTAAAAAAATGGACAATAATTTTAGGAATTTCTTTTGCAGTACTTTCAATAGCTTTATCATTAGTATATATGCTATAAAAATTAGAAAAAGTTTAAATTAATTAGAAAAAATGAGATAAACTATAAAAAATAAACTTTAAAAGTCAAAAACATTCAAATCTAAAATTTGAATGTTTTTTTTATAATGTTATAATATTAATAGTCAAAGAAAGTCAAAGTCAAAAAAGGAGTGATAAAATGAGAATATCAGATGTAATAGAAGATTTTATAAAAGACCTATTTGATGACGAAAACGAGTACATAGAAATACAAAGAAACGAGCTTGCAGAAAGGTTTAATTGTGTACCATCCCAAATAAATTATGTAATAGCTACTAGATTTAGACCATCACAAGGCTACTATGTAGAAAGTAAACGTGGTGGTGGAGGTCACATTCGAATAAAAAAAATAAATATTACAAAAAGTAATTATTTAATGCATATAATAACAAGTATGGGAGATACAATAACATCAAACGAGGTAGACATTTTTATTAGTAATTTCCTATCATACAATATTGTAAATAAAACAGAAGCAAAATTGTTAAAGGTAGCAACTAGTGATAATGTGCTAGTAGTACCACAAGAAAATAAAGACAAGTTAAGAGCAAATATTTTTAAAAATATGATACTTAATTTAGTTGAAGATGATGAATAATAGTTATTTAAAAAGGAGGAATAATTATGTTATGTCAAAATTGTAATAAAAACGAGGCAACAGTAAAATATACAGAAATAATAAATGGAGAAAAAACAGAAATAATGTTATGTGAAAAATGCAGTAAGGAATTAGGTGTAGGACATATGAATTTTAATATGCCAATTGATTTTTCTAGCTTTTTTGGAGATTTCTTAGAAGACTACGAAGACAGCAATTTTATGCCATTATTAACAACAAATAAACAATTAAAATGTAATAATTGTAACATGACATTTGAAGAATTTATGGAGCAAGGAAAATTTGGATGTGAAGAATGTTATGATACATTTTCTTCAAAAATTGATTCAATATTAAAAAGGATTCAAGGAAGTAATAGATATTCAGGGAAAAAATTAGTTAACAATGGAGAAAGTAAAATAGAGTTTAAAGAAAAACCAGAAAAGAAAGAAACAGAAAAAGAAATATTACAAAAAAAACTAAAGGAAGCAGTAGAAAAGGAAAATTACGAAGAAGCAGCAAAAATTAGAGATAAAATAAAAGAATTAGAAAACAAATAATAGTTTAATAGTGTAAAGCAATTTATAAAGGAGGAAAAACATATGTTGAATTGGTATTTACAATCAGGAAATGATAGTGATGTAGTATTAAGTACAAGAATAAGGACAGCTAGAAATATAAAAGGTTTTCCATTTACCAATAGATATACAAAAAAGGATGCCTTAAAAATAATAGAAATAGTAGAAGAAGCTATAAATAGTTTAGGATATGGATTAAAAGTAGTAAAATTAAAAGATTTAGATGATATAACAAAAGTAAGCTTAGTAGAAAAACATATTATTAGTCCAGAATTTGCATATAATAAAAGTGAAATAGGAGCAATAGCAATAAATGATGATGAAAATATTTGTATAATGATTAACGAAGAAGACCATTTAAGAATACAAGTATTTGGAGCAGGACAAGAATTAAAAAATGCATTAAATTTGGAAATGGAAATAGACGAAAAATTAGGTAAATTAATTCCATATTCATATTCAGAAAAATATGGTTTTTTAACAAGTTGTCCTACAAATGTTGGAACAGGACTAAGAGGGTCTGTAATGGTTCACTTACCTGCACTAACAAAAACAGGGAATATTAGAAAAGTACTAGAAGTTGTAAATGGATTTGATATGAATATAAGAGGATTATATGGAGAAGGAAGCAAAGTTTCGGGAGATATATATCAAATTTCAAATAAGCAAACATTAGGAATAAGCGAAGAAGAAACAATAAAAAACTTAAAAATTATTACAGATAAAGTAGTAGAACAAGAAAGATTAGCAAGAAAAATGCTTGCAAAAAGGCAAATAGAATTAGAAGACAAAGTATATAGAGCATATGGAATACTTACAAATGCTAAAAAAATATCATCAAAAGAATGTAATGAACTATTATCAGATGTTAAATTAGGAACTGATTTAGGAATAATAAAAGAATTAAATGATTTACAAATAAGAAAATTAGAAACATATACAAAACCTGCAAACTTACAAAAACTTGCAGGACAACCACTAGATGTTTATGCTCGCGACATAAAAAGAGCAGAAACAATAAAACAAATAATCAAAGTAGACTAATGGGGACAGACCCCTTTTGTCTACTAATTAGTAAAGGAGGAATTTTTATGACATATAAATTTACAAAAAAAGCTGAACAAGCTCTAGAATTTGCAAATGATATAGCAATGCAACTAGGACATAATTATGTTGGAACAGAACATATATTATATGGTTTAGTAAAAGAAAACAGTGGAGTTGCAAGCAAAGTACTAGAAAATCAAAATGTAACTCCAGAAGCAGTAGTAGAGAAAATAGAAGAATTAATTGGAGTTGGAGAACCAACAGGAAATAACGCCATAGGCTTTACTCCTAGAACAAAAAGAGTAATAGAAAATTCATTTAGAGAAGCACGAAGACTTGGCTCAGAATATATAGGAACAGAGCATATTTTAATAGGAATTATGAGAGAGGCAGATAGTATAGCAGTAAGAATAATGTTAGACTTAAATGTAAATCCTCAAAAACTATATAATGAAATTGTAAAAGTTATAAATGAGTATGAACCATCAGAAGAAGGAAATAAGCAAAATTCAAAATCAAGTAGTTTTAATTCAACACCAACATTAAATCAATTTGGTGTAGACTTAACAAAACAAGGAGCAGAAGGAAAACTAGACCCTGTAATTGGAAGAAAAAATGAAATTGATAGAATTATACAAATTCTATCAAGAAGAACAAAAAATAATCAATGTTTAATAGGAGAAACAGGATTTGGAAAAACAGAAGTTGTAGAATTATTATAATAAAAAAT
>CAYMXX010000086.1:0-3336 GCA_964394545.1 uncultured Clostridium sp. | reverse complement strand
AGATATTTGTAATAAATTTTCCAAATACCGAAATCTCTCCTACAAATTACAATTTGTCTAATTAATAAAACCTAGGAGCAAATTATGATTTTTAACCAAGATATGTATAGTGATTTCGTATATGATTTTAGTAATAATTTAAGGCAAAAGATTCAAGATTTAGAAATTTCTAAACTTGTATTTTTGTGTATTGGCACAAACAGAGTGATAGGAGATTGTTTTGGGCCACTTGTTGGTTATAAACTAAAAGAACTTTTTAGAGAAGAAAAAAACATAGAAATAGTAGGAGATATAGAGAATATAGTGTCATTCCAAAATATTGAAAAAATTATCAACACAATAAAACAAGAAAATTCATTTGTAATAGCAATTGATGCTGCACTATCTTGTAACATTAGTAAAATAGGCACAATATCTGTAAGCTCAAATAAAATAAATGTTGGAAGTTCTATAAATAATAAGAACTTGTACATAGGAGATATAAGCATAAAAGGAATTGTAGCAAAAGATTTAAAAAATGCAAAATATAATTTTAAAACACTTCAAAATATACCATTAAATATAATAATAAATATGTCAGACTGTGTTGCAACAGGAATATATAATGTAATAAATGTATAATCTCATAAAAAGTGGAAAAAATTTATATATACACTTATGTGGGAGGATTCTAGTATGAATATTGAAAGTATGAAAAACATGGTTGTACTTAAAAATTTACCATCAAATATAGTAGAGGAAGCTATAGTTATACTTAAACCAAATGTAAAATTAAAAAATACAGATTTAGCAGAAAATAAAACGAAAGGCAAAAAAAGTGAAAGCAAACAGAACTCAAAAAAATATATAATAAATGAAGCTGAAATGGTAATTAATAATTATTTATCAAATATAGAAAGAGAGAAAAAAAGCAATTACAAGATAAATAAAAAGATGGAGAGCAAATATAAAAGAGTAAAAGGAATAGCAATATTTTTAGGAATAATGTTATTTGTTACCTTTTTAATTGTATAGAAATTTTGCAAAATGTTCTAAACGCCTTTTCTTTGAATATATTTAAGCAAGAGATTTAAAAAATATATTACAAAGGAAGAGGTGTTTTTTTATGGAAAGAACTCTAACCCCAGAAGAAAGAATGCGAAGAGCAGAGGAAATATATTACAGAAGAAAAAACCAAAATTTGGACAGGAGTTCTATAAAAGTAAGCGACGAAAAAAAAGAACCAAATTTTATAATAATTAAAAAGATGATATTACAAATTATAATTTGCATTGTAATATATAGCATATTTTATATGATTCAAAACACAAATTATATTTTTTCTGAAGATGTAATTGGTAAAACAAAAGAAATTTTATCTTATGATATAAATGTTCAAAATTTGTATAATCAATCTAAGGAATATATAAATAGTTTTATAAATAAAAATCAAGAAGAAAATAATGAGCAAGAAGAACAGGTAGAGGCTCAAGATGAACCTAATCAAACAGAAAATGAAACAAGTAATATAGAAGAAACAAATACTTTAACAGAAAATAATAAAAGCGTAGAAGAAAACATTGGAGGAGAAGAACCTGTAAGCGAAGAAGAGAATTTAACTGAAATGGAAAAAGATGCAAAAGACATAATTGCTACAAAATCATTAATAGTACCAGTAAAAGGAGTAATTACTTCAAGGTATGGGCCAAGAAACCCAACAGACCCAAAGGTTTCAAAATATCATACAGGAATAGATATTGCAGTAAATACAGGAACAATATTTGTTGCATCAATGGAGGGAGTAGTAGAAGAAGTATCATCAGAAGGAGCTTATGGAAATCATGTAAAAATTACAAATGGAGATGTTATGAACCTATATGCTCATTGCAGTAAAATATATGTTAATAAAGGAGACGAAGTAAAGCAAGGACAAGAAATTGGAGAAACAGGTGCTACAGGAAATGTTACAGGACCACATTTGCATTTTGAAATAAGAAAAGAAAATAGATATGTAGACCCAGATTTAATTTTAGATTTTTAGGGGGATTAAAAAATGCAAATAACAATAAATTTACAAATTTTCTTATTTATTATTCTATTCTTATTAACTAAGCAGATTGAATTATATGCCTTAATAATGTTTTTTGCATTAATTCATGAATGTGGGCATATTTTTGCAGGATTAATTCTAAAATTAAAACCTAAAAAACTAGATATAATGCCATTTGGTTTAGCAGTTACTTTTGAAAGTTATGGATACAAAAAATTGGTAGAGGCAAAAAAAATACTAATTGCACTTGCAGGGCCATTAACAAATATATTAATTTGCACAATTGCTTTATTCATAAATATAGACCAAAACGTAAAGCAAACTATAATTTATTCAAATATATTAGTTGCACTTTTTAACTTAATTCCAATATATCCATTGGATGGAGGTAGAATTTTAAAAGGACTTATAAAATTGAAATATAAAAACAATATTATAGCAGACACAATAGTAAATAGAATATCAAATATATTAGCCATTTTGTTTACAGCAATATCTAGTATATTAATTTTATATTTTAAAAATATAGCAATACTTTTAGTTATAAGTTACTTATGGATAATAGTAATAAGAGAAAACAAAAGATTAGATATAAAGAAAAAAGTTAGTAATATAATTTTAGAGCAAAATAGCAAAACCTAAAAAATAAAAGTATTGACATTTTACTAATTAAATGTAAAAATAAAATATATGGAGGAAAACAAATGAAAAAATTTTTAAAAAATAGTAAAGGTATAACAATTACAGTATTAGTTGTTACAGTGGTAATATTGCTAATTTTAACATCAACAATTATAATGAAAGCAGGAAATTATAAAAATGTAAATAAGCTAAACAATTTATATGCAGATATAAAACTTTTAGAGGACAAGGTACTTGAATACCATAATGATTATGGAATACTTCCCACAAAAGAAGAAAAAATAACTCCGAACCTTTCTATGGAAGAAGGAGAATATTACGAAATAGATTTAAGCAAATTAGAAAATCTTACATTAAATTATGGAAATAGAGACGCAGGAGATAAAGATATTTATATAGTAAATAAAAAAACTTTAGATGTATATTATTATAAAGGAATTGAATACGAAGAAAGTTTATATTATACATATGAGTATTAATAATAAAAAACGTACAAAAAATCTCGGAAATAAAATTCCGAGATTTTTGATATAAAATTATCTTTTTGAAAATTGAGGTGCTTTTCTTGCTTTTTTAAGACCGTATTTTTTACGTTCTTTCATTCTTGGATCTCTTGTTAAGAATCCAGCAGATTTTAAAGCAGGTCTATATTCGCTGTTTGCTTC
>CAYMXX010000085.1:0-3364 GCA_964394545.1 uncultured Clostridium sp. | reverse complement strand
GCAGAAATAAGAACAGCAGAAGAAAAAGGGTTAAAAAAAGGATTAGAAGAAGGAAGTAAAAACGAAAAAATAGAAATAGCTAAAAAAATGTTACAAGAAAATATTGAAATAGAAATAATAACAAAAATAACAGGATTAACGCAAGAGGAAATAGAAGAAATTAAAAACAAATAATTAAAAATTACAGTATAAGATAAAAAAATGAGTGCACCTCAAATGTTAGATAAATCTAATATTTAGAGGTGTAATTTTTATTGCTATATTTTCGTCAAAACTAGACATTTTTTTTAAAATTTGATATAGTTCATAATAATTTAATATTTCTTTGATAATATACCCATGGTTAGAAGTGGCACAAAATATATCCAAGCATCATCCCCTTTTGTATATATTGCCACTTCTAATACGGCCAAAAGAGGTGAAAAAATGTTTAAAATATTAGTAGTAGAAGATGATAAAAATTTAAGAAAACTAATAACAACATATTTAAAGAAAAATGAATATATTACATATGAAGCTACAAATGGGGAAGAAGCTTTAGATTTAATAGATACAAATTATATAGATTTAATAATAAGTGATATTATGATGGAACAAATGGATGGATATGAACTTACAAAATCTTTAAGAGAAGCAAACTATACTATTCCAATTCTGTTAGTTACTGCAAAATCTACAATAGAAGATAAAAGAGAAGGATTTTTATTAGGTGCAGATGACTATATGGTAAAACCAATAGATTTAGAGGAACTATTATTAAGAGTTAAAGTGTTGCTAAAAAGAGCAAATTCTGCAAACGAAAAAAAATTAATAATAGGTAACTTAATATTAGATTATAAGCAAATGTCAGTTACATATAAAGAAAAAAATTATCAACTAACTCAAAAAGAATTCATGTTATTATACAAATTTTTAAGCACCCCAGATACCATTTTTACAAGACAAGAACTAATAGAAGAAATATGGGGACTAGATAGTGAATCAGATTTTAGAACAGTTGATGTACATATAAAAAGAATAAGAGAAAAATTAAACAATATAAAGGAATTTGAAATTTTAACAATTAGAGGAATAGGCTATAAAGCAATAATTAAAAAGGAAAAATAGTATGCTAAAAAAAATATTTGAAAAAATTTTTGGAAAAAAGAATTCAATACAAAGAAAAGTTGTAAAAACAGCTATAATATATCTTTTAGTAGTAAGTGTAGTTACAATATTGCTTTTTTACTTTTTTATACACAAATCAGTTGAAATGGAATTAGTTGAAATAAGTGTAAAACAAAAAAGTGAGGTAAAAGAACTTGTAGGAATTACAGGGAAAAGTATTAGGCTAGTAATTACAAGTATAATTCTTACAGCAATTGGATTAATTGCATATGTAACAAGAAAAACACTTAATCCAGTAGCAAAAATTACAGAAGCTACTAAAAAAGTTGCATCAGGAGATTTTACAGTAGAACTAGAAACTAAAAGAAATGATGAAATACGGAGAACTAACACATAACTTTAATAAAATGGTAAAAGAATTAAATAGTATAGAATGCTTACAAAAAGACTTCATTAACAATGTATCGCATGAAATAAAAACACCTATTAGCTCTATACAAGGCTTTGCAAAGCTTCTAGAAGCTGATGATTTAAGCAAAGAAGAAAGAAAAGAATATGCAGAAATTATAAAAGAAGAATCAAATAGACTTTTGTACTTATCTACAAACATACTAAAACTTGCAAAACTAGAAAATCAAGAAAGAATAATGAACAAAACAAAATTTAATATAGCAGAACAAATAAGAAGAACAATAAGTGTGCTAGAACCAAAATGGAAGGAAAAAAATATTAGTTTTAATGTAAATTTAAAAGAACTAGAATTTTTTGGCGAAAAAGATTTAATATATCAAGTTTGGATGAACATAATAGAAAACAGTATAAAATTTTCAAAACCAAATGGACAAATAGATATAAAAATGAAAACAGAAAACGAAAATATAATTGTAGAAATAAAAGACTATGGAATAGGAATGAAAGAAGAAGAGGTAAAGAAAATATTCGATAGATTTTATCAAATAGACAAATCACACACAAAACCAGGAGCAGGATTAGGAATGACAATAGCAAAGAGAATAGTAGAATTATCAAATGGAAAAATAGAAGTAAAAAGTCAGTTAAACAAAAGCACAACATTTACAGTAACATTGTAGGGGTCGGCGTCCTCGACGACCCGAAAAAAGGGGAAAAAATGAAAAAAAGAAAAACACTAAAAATTGCAGGAATAAGCATATGGAGAATCTTAACATATTTTATTATATACAGTATAGCAGGTTATATTATAGAAACTATATTTGGACTTTTAACTAAAGGAATGCTAGAAAGTAGAAAAGGCTTTTTATATGGACCATTTTGCCCAATATATGGAGTTGGCGCAGTAGCAATGATATTAGGACTTCAATGTTTCAAGAAAAATAATTATACATTATTTCTGGGAGGTTTTTTAGTAGGGTCAATTGTTGAATATATTATAAGCTATATTGGCGAAATAATTTTTAAAGTAAATTGGTGGGATTACTCAAATTACTTTCTTAATTTAAATGGAAGAATATGCTTTACATTTTCTTTGTTCTGGGGACTATTAGCACTATATTTAATAAGACATTTTAACCCTATAATAGATAATTTAATTGACAAGATAAAATCAAAAGTTCCTATTAAATATCTAAAAACATTAGTAATTGTAGGAATTATATTCTTAGCAATAGATGGACTTTTAACTGCATTTGCGCTAAAACTATTTTTTGAAAGAACAGTGTATATGCATAATTTAGATGTAATCAATAAGGAAAAATATATAACTAATTATGAAGAAATGATAGAAAATAGTAATTTTGTAGAGTTTGGAAATAAAATATTTTCAAATAAAAAAATGTTAAGAACTTTTCCAAATTTAAAACTAAAAGCACAAAATGGAGAAATTATTTATATGGATTCAATATATAAAGATATACAGCCATACTATTATAAATTTAATTTTTAAAGAAAAGAAGGGAAAATATGATACATATAGGATTAGACGTAGGGTCAACAACAGTAAAAGTAGTTGTAATGGACGAAAAATTAAATACAATTAGTACAAGCTACCAAAGACATTTTTCAGATACTAGAAAAACTGTATGCGAATGTTTGGAAAAATTAGCAGAAGAATATAAAGATGAAGAAATGACAATAGCATTAACAGGCTCAGGGGCATTATCTGTTTCCGAGCTTTTAGGAATGACATTTATTCAAGAAGTAGTATCTTGCAAAAGGTCAATTGAGAAATATATACCAAGAACAGATGTTGCAATTGAATTAGGTGGAGAAGATGCAAAAA
>CAYMXX010000084.1:0-3521 GCA_964394545.1 uncultured Clostridium sp. | reverse complement strand
ATTTTTTCATCTCTTAATTTTACTATTGTTTTCATTAAATCTTCTGTTAATTTATCTAATACTTCTTTATTATTTATTTCTTCTTTATATTTACTATAATAAATTGGTTTTCCTATATTTATTTTTACTTTTCTAAATAGCTTAAAATTTCCTTGTACTCCTACTGGTATAATTGGAGTATTTGCTTTTATTGCAAGTTTTACTGAACCGTCTTTTGGTTTTACGCTCTTTGCCATACCGTTTCTTGTTCCTTCTGGAAATATCATTAAAAGTTCATTCTTCTTTAATAGTTTTAAAGATATTTTTATGCTTTCCATTGATTTTTTATCTGGTTTTACTGGATATATACCAAATAAATTTGCAATAAATCTAAGAAATCTATTTTTAAAAAGTTCTTCTTTTGCTAAAACATTTATTTTTCTTTTATTCATTGCTATTATTACAGCAGAATCTAAGGCATGAACATGATTTGGACATATTATTGCTGCTGTATCTTTTGGTAAATTTTCTTTTCCTACTACTTTTGGTCTATACATTATGATTGCTGATATTTTAAATATGAATTTTATTATTTTTCTAAGTGTATCTTTCATAAGCCTCTCCTTTTTATTATCTCTATAATTCTTTCTACTACTTCTTCTATTGTTAGATTTGTTGTGTCTACTACTATACTATCTTCTGCTTTTTTTAATGCTCCTATTTCTTTTGCCTTGTCATTTTCGTCTCTTTTTGTTATGTTTTCTATTACTTCCTCATATGTCATATTTATGTTTTTTTCTTGGTTTTCTTTATATCTTCTTTTTGCTCTTTCTTCTATTGAAGCATCCAAATATATTTTTACATCAGCATTTGGAAATACATATGTACATATATCTCTCCCCTCCATAATTACATTCTTTCCTTCTGCTAATTTTCTTTGTAGATTTACCATTGCAAACCTTACTTCTTTTATTGAAGAAATTTGAGATACTATTTTTGTTACTTCTTTTGAACGTATTTCTTTTGTAACTTCTTTTCCATTTAAAAATATTCTATCCCCATCTGGCAATGGTTTAATATCTATTTTTATTGTTTTTGCTATTTCTATTATTTTTTCTTGATTTTCTAATGAAATTCCTTGATTAATAGTTTCTAATGCTACACATCTGTATGTGCTTCCAGTATCTATATTTATTAATCCTAATTTATTTGCTATTTGTTTTGTTACCGTTCCCTTACCACTTCCTGCTGGTCCATCTATTCCTACTATAAAACTCATTTTTATCTCCTTCTACTTATATTAATTTTTTTCTTCTGGCACATGTATTCCTTTTGCTACTATGTCTATATTTTCTACATTCATTGCTGTTAAATTTTCTATTTCTTTTTTACATTTTTTCTTAAAATCTTTTAATGTTTCTACAATATTAAATCCATATTCTACGGCTACTTCTATATATATTGATACGCCTTCATTTTCTCCAATTTTATCTATTCTTACTCTGTTTGCTTTATATATTCCATCTGATTTTATTACTAAATATTCTATTATTTGTCTAAAAACTGTATCTGATATTACAAAATTTCCTAAATAACTAAATGTTGGTCTTATTATAGATTTTTCTGATATATATGGTTTTGCGTCTTTTCCTTTTGATTTAAATATTTGAAGTGGATCTAATATAAAACCAGAGAAATCTTTTTTTATTTCAAATGTTGGTACTGGTATTACATGTTTTCCCTGTGTTTGTCTAATTCTTCTTGCTTCTTGCATTTCTTCTTCTGTTGCTACGTCTGATATATATATTGTTTCTGTAAGTTCTGGTAATCCCAAATTTTCTCTTATTTTTTTAATCATATTATCAGATGTTCCCAAAATTAGTATGCTTTCTGGTTTGTATTTTCTAAACGCTTTTTTTATTTCATCTGCTTCTTCTTGATTATTAAATAATGCCTTTTTTACAGTTTCTATTTTTGTTGCAGCTTTTTTAGCAGAAACTCCTGCAATAACCTCATTTTCTTTTATTAAAAGTCCATCATCTATTATATAATTTATTCCTCTTTCACTTGCTACCATTTGAGCTCTGTAGCTTTTTCCTGTTCCAGAAGGTCCCACAAATGCATATGTTTTTATTTTACTTTCAATTATTTTATCTATTATCATATAATTCACTCCATAAATTGAATTATATCATTTCAATTTAGATTTGTCACTATTTAATTTTGGTTTTTCGGGCGAACGCAGTTGTCCCCTACATATTTGCAATATGTTTTGGCAAATATTTTTTTCGGGTCGTCGAGGACGCCGACCCCTACAGCGTTTGCAATTTGTTTAATTCTGCTTCTATGTTTAGTAGTCTATTGTATTTTGCTATTCTATCTGTTCTGCATGGTGCTCCTGTTTTTATTTGTCCTGCGTTTGTTGCTACTGCTATGTCTGCAATTGTTGTGTCTTCTGTTTCTCCTGATCTATGTGATATTACTGCTGTGTAACCGTTTTTCTTTGCTAGTTCTATTGCATCTAGTGTTTCTGTTAATGTTCCTATTTGGTTTAATTTTATTAGTATACTATTTGCTGTTTTGTTTTCTATTCCTTTTTGTAGTCTTTGTGTGTTTGTTACAAATAGGTCGTCTCCTACTAATTGTATTTTGTTTCCTAATTTTTCTGTTAGCTTTTTCCATTCATTCCAGTCTTCTTCTGCTAATCCATCTTCTATTGATATTATTGGATATTTATTTGTTAAGATTTCTAAATATTCTATCATTTCATCTGCTGTTTTTAATTCATCTGTTTTCCAAAAATAATAATTTCCTTCTTTTCCTATTTTTTTAGCTTCGTCATACATTTCTGTGCTTGCTACGTCTAATGCTAGTGCTACATCTTCGCCTGGTTTGAACCCAGCTTGATTAATTGCTTCTACTATAAGTTTTAGTGCTTCCTCATCACTTGAAAGGTTTGGTGCAAATCCTCCTTCATCTCCTACTCCTGTTGCAAGTCCTTTTGTTTTTAAAACTTTTTTTAATGTATGATAAATTTCTACTGACATTCTTAATGCTTCTTTAAATGTTTTTGCTCCTATTGGCATAATCATAAATTCTTGAATATTTACTGTGTTGTCTGCATGTTTTCCACCATTTAATATGTTCATCATTGGTACTGGCATTGTTTTTGCATTTACTCCACCTATATATTTGTATAAGCTCATTCCAAGCGAATTTGCTCCTGCTTTAGCTACTGCAAGTGATACTCCAAGTAATGCATTTGCTCCTAATCTTCCTTTGTTTTCTGTTCCATCTATTTCTATTAGTTTTTTATCTATTTCTATTTGGTTAAATACATTCATTCCTTGTAATTCTTTAGAAATGATTGTATTTACATTTTCTACTGCTTTTAAAACTCCTTTTCCTAAATATCTTGATTTGTCTCCATCTCTTAATTCTACTGCTTCAAAGCTTCCTGTAGATGCACCAGATGGAACTATTGCTATTCCATTTGTTTCTTCTGTAATAACTTCAACTTGTACAGTTGGATTTCCTCTAGA
>CAYMXX010000083.1:0-3581 GCA_964394545.1 uncultured Clostridium sp. | reverse complement strand
ATACGTGGAGGGAAAGATGAAGATACTAATAATAAATCATTCACCATTTATTGGGTCAGGTAGTGGAATATACACAATGAATATTGCAAAATCGTTAAGAGAAGCTGGAGAAGATGTAAGGGTAATTACTGCTGCTAATAGTTTAGAGTTTCCAGATATGGGAGACATAGGCATACATCCAATATTTTTTAAATATAAAGATGAGGTGGAAGGTCAAATTGAATTTAATGTACCATGTTTTGACCAATATCCAACAAGTGATATAGTTTTTTATAATATGAGTAAAGAACAAATACTAATATATGAAAATGAATTTAGAAAAGCTCTAGAAGAAGAATTAAAGAATTTTAAGCCGGATATTATACATACACAACATATATGGATTTGGTCAAGTATTGCAACAGAATATGATATTCCAACAGTTATTACATCACATGGATCAGACATGATGGGATATGATATAGATAATAGTTTTGGTTCTTACTGTATTAAAGCTATAAATGAATGTGATAAGATAATTACAATTTCTAAGAAAAATGATGAAGTTGTTATAAAAAATTTCCCAGAGGCAAAAGAAAAAAGTGTAACCTTAAAAAACGGATATGACCCTAAAATATTCTTTTTACAAGACTTAAATAGAAAACAAGTTTTACAGGAGTTTGGCATAAATAAGGATTATAAAAAAATAGTTTTATATGCAGGTAGATTAACAGAAAATAAAGGTATAGATGTACTACTTAATGCAACTAAAATATATGAGAATGAAGATGTTTTAACTATAATTGCAGGTGGTGGAGGACTTTTAGATGATTTAAAGGCACAGGTTGAAAGGTTAAAATTAAAGAATGTTGTATTTGTAGGAGACCAAGCGCAAGAAAATTTAAGCAAGTTATATAACATTGCAGATGTTTTGGCTGTTCCTTCAAGAGTTGAGGGATTTGGATTAGTGGCAATAGAGGCTTTGGCATGTGGAACACCAGTAGTAGCTACAAATAAAGGTGGAATGACAGATTTTATAAATGACGAAGTTGGAGCATTAGTAGATGTAGAAGACGAAGTTATGCTAGAAAAAGAAATATCAAAAATTTTAAATAAAGAAAAAGTTTTTGAAAGAGAAAAATTATCAAAATATGCTGAAAATAATTATTCACAAAAAGTAGTAATAAATGATTTAATAAATATGTATAAAGAAATAATAAATAATTAGAATATTTTATTTAAATACATAATTTGAAAAAAAGTATATATAGATTTAACTTATAGCAAATTTGCTATAAGTTTTTTTAAACGATTAAAATACTAAAAAAAGGAAAAAATATAATATAGAGAATATAGTAAGGAGGAAATGGAATGTATGAATACAAAAAAAGAGAGAGTAAGTTTAAAAAAATAGTAAGTTTAATTCTTTTAATAATAGTGGTAGCTGTAAGTAGTATTTTTATATATAGCATGTATTCAAATATTGATGTTTATTCAAGTAATGAAAGTAATAATAGTGCAGTTAGATTATCACAAAATGAAATTAAGCAAGAAGAACAAGATATAACTAAAGTGCTAGAAGAGGTTACAAAAAGTGTGGTTGGAATTTCTAAAATAAAAAATAAAGGAAGTTCTATTCTTTTAAACAATAGTGCTTCTGATTTGGGCTTGGGAACAGGAATGATAGTTTCAGAAAATGGCTATGTGCTTACAAATTGGCACGTTGCAGGTAATAAATATAGTAGTTGCTATATAACATTAGAAAATGGGAAAACCTATAATGGAAGTGTTGTTTGGGCAGATAGTGATTTAGATTTAGCAATTGTAAAAATAAATGCAACAGGACTACAGTACTTAAATTTAGGAGATTCGGACAATGTAAAATTAGGGCAGACAACATATGCAATAGGAAATCCAATAGGTGTAGAATTTCAAAGAACAGTTACTTCGGGAATTATAAGTGGTGTAAATAGAACAATAAAAATAGAAGAGGAAGACAATGAATCATATATGGAAGATTTGCTTCAAACTGATGCAACAATTAATCCGGGGAATAGTGGAGGACCGTTAATAAACGAAAATGGGGAAGTTATTGGAATAAACACAGTAAAAATAAGTGAAGCAGAAGGAATAGGTTTTGCTATACCAATAAATATTGTAAAACCAATAATAGAAAATTTTAGTACAAAAGGAAGTTTTGAGGAAGCATACTTGGGCATATTTGCATATGACAAAAATGTAATTCCATATTTAGAAACAGGTGTGGAGTTTAGTTCTGGAATATATGTAGCACAAATAAATAAAGATGGACCAGCAAATACATCTAATTTAAAAGTTGGAGATATAATAACAAAAATTGATGATATAGATATAAATAAAATGAGTGAGCTTAGAAAATATATATACTCGAAAACTGCAGGAGATGAGGTTAATCTAAGTGTTTTAAGAAATAGAAAAACATATAATATAAAAATAAAATTAGGAAAAAAATGAATTTTGGGGACGGAGGAAAATGAATTTTGGGGACGGAGGAAAAAATCATCCTTGGGAATTAATAACTCGGGAAGAAATTAAAGAAAGGATGATTTTTTCCTCCGTCCCCAAAATTCATATAACTGCACCTAATACTAATATACCTAAATTATTATTATAAATTTCATCAAATTGATTAATCGGAAGTGGGTTTTGACCAAGACCTGCTTCTATTGTATATCCAGGTCTTCTATATTCTTGTAAAAACCAATCTTTATATCCTGCAAAACTAGAATTATAAGGAACTTCGGCTAAAGTATATCCACTAACCTGGGCAAAAAGTTCTCCAATTTGTTCAGCTTCCTGAGTAGCATAATTTTGAAATTGCCAATATATTTCTTTACCTTGTGTATGATATGCAAGTATTAATCTAAAATTATGGAGCCTTGTAAAATTATATAAAGCAATTGATTCAGGCGCAACTAATGGAGCAGAACCTACATAATCACGTGGTGCAGGAGAAGTAAAACCTTGAGAAAATTTAATTCTTTTAGCTTCGTTCCATCCTGCAGGGAACTGAAGATTTAGGTCAATTCCACGAATATTGGCTTTCCAACCATTTGGAAAAGGAATAGAAGGATAATTATTTGCAATTGTTCTTGCTTGATTATATATAGTAGTTCCAAGTTTTGTTTGACCTGTAACTAAATTTACACCATCTGGGTTACACATTGGAACAATATATATAGAAGTATTATTAAAAATATTTCTAACATTGTAGCCAAACAAAGTAGAATTATTAACATATGCTAAACAAAAATCTTCTACAAATTTCATAAGTAAAGGAGATGTAATCCATTCATTTGCGTGAATAGAAGCACTGTAAAAAACTTCTGTATCACCGGTTCCAATTTTAATATATGGAATAGAATTGTTAAGAACACTCGAACCAATAGAACCAACTTCTAAAAATGGATAAATAGCAGAAAGAGCAGAAATGTTTAATTGTAAAATATTTGCACTATAACTAATATTTGTAGGTACAATGTTACCAAAAGGAACTGTAATAATATTACCAATTTGTAAATTATTTGAAGAGATACCAGGATTTGCAACAATAATTCTATTTA
>CAYMXX010000082.1:0-3608 GCA_964394545.1 uncultured Clostridium sp. | reverse complement strand
ATAAAAAATGCAAACACCAAATACCAAAATCTCTCCTACAAATTACAATTTGTTTAATTGTTAACTTCGTTTTTTACTTTGTCTACTTCTGATTGTGGCGCTTGTGATGCTGGTGTGTAATATCCTTTTGCTTGAGCAACTTTAAAAAGTTCATATTGAAAAGATTCGTCATTATTTCTTATTTGCTGTATTGTTTGCCTTAATTGCATATTTTCTGCCTCAGAAATAACTCCTTGGTATGTTGTAAGTTCTGCTTTAACACTTTCTAAAATATCATTAACCATATATTTTTCTTCCATCCTTGTAACCTCCTAATTTAAAAATGTTATTAATTTTTGCTTTGTATTTAATGAGTCCTGTGCAGCTTTTGTAAACATTTGCTTTATTTGTGGGTCAACACATTGTGAAGCATATGTGTTTAGTTTTTGATAAGAAGTATCATGTGCACCTATTAGATGTCTTAAATTTTGTAATTCTACTTGGCTTAATTCTGACATTAAAATCATCCTTTCCATTTTTTATTTAACAAATATATTGTTTACAAAATTTATAAAATTATTCAAACAAAATAATTTATATAATATAATAAAAACCCAACAAATTCCCTTGAAAAAACAAGGAATTAAATATATAATATATAGGTATTTAACAAAGGAAAAATAAGGAGGAGCACAAATGGCAACAAGAGAAAAAAATATATGGATATTATTAGTATTTTTATTATCAGGTTTAGTAATAGGAGGACTTTTAGGAGAATTTGCCTCACAAGTAGACTGGCTATGGTGGCTATCATATGGGCAAAGTTTTGGATTATCAACTCCAGTATCGCTAGATTTAAATGTAATAACAATAACATTTGGGCTAATGTTTAAAATAAATATTGCAAGTATTGTAGGAATGGCAATAGCAATATTTATATATAGAAAAGTTTAAAATAAATTTTTCAAATGGGGGTTTACGAAAGGAATAAAATGCAATTAAGAATGAAAGAACTTCCAACACTAGAAAGACCTTACGAAAAGCTAGAAATTTATGGAGCAGAAATGTTATCTAATGCAGAACTTTTGGCAATAATAATAAAAACTGGAAATAAAAAAGAAACTGCAGTAGCACTTGCTCAAAAAATACTAAATTTAGATAAAAACTATAATAAAAATGACTTACGATTTTTGCAAGACATATCAATAGAAGAACTTACAGCCATAAAAGGAATAGGGAAAGTAAAAGCAATACAAATAAAAGCAGTATCAGAAATTGCAAAAAGAATAACAAAACCAACTACAAATAAAATAAAAATAACTAACACAAAAGAAGTAGCAGAATTAGTAATGTCTGAATTAAGATACGAAAAAAGAGAAATAGCTAAAGTAATAATTCTAAACAACAAAAATATTGTATTAAGAATTGTAAATATATCATTGGGAGGTTCAAACTTTGCGTGCATAGAACCAAAAGATGTATTGGCAGAGGCTATAAAAATGCAGGCACCAAAGATAATACTTATTCATAACCATCCAAGTGGAGACCCAAAACCTAGCAAAGGAGATTACAAAGTAACTGACAGAATATATGAATGTGCAGACTTAATGGGAATTGAATTACTAGATCATGTAGTAATAGGTGATGGAACATATGAGAGTGTATTAATGGGAAAGGAAATGTGAGAAATATGTTATTTGGACTAAAATCAAAAGATATTGGAATAGACTTAGGAACAGCCAATACCTTAGTTACATTAAAAGGAAAAGGAGTAATTCTAAAAGAACCATCTGTTGTAGCAATAGATAAAAGAAGTGGAAATATTTTAGCTACTGGATACGAAGCAAAAGAAATGCTAGGAAGAACACCAGAAACAATTAAAGCAGTAAGACCATTAAAAGATGGTGTAATTGCTGATTTTACAGCAACACAATTAATGCTTAAAAATATTGTATCAAAAGTATGCCAAAGATATAACGCAGGAAGACCTAGAGTAGTTGTAGGAGTTCCATCAGGTATTACAGAAGTAGAAGAAAGAGCAGTAGAAGAATCAGTATTAAGAGCTGGAGCAAAGGAAGTATATTTAATAGAAGAACCCATGGCAGCAGCAATTGGAGCAAACTTGGATGTAGCAGAGCCAACAGGTAATATAATAGTAGATATAGGTGGAGGAACAACAGAAGTTGCAGTAATTTCTCTAGGAGGAGTTGTAATAAGCAATTCTTTAAGAACAGCAGGAGATGAATTAGATGAAGATATAATAAATTATATAAAAAGAGAAATGGGACTAGCAATTGGAGAAACAACAGCAGAAGAAATAAAAAAAGAAATTGGATGTGCCTTACCATTAATGACAGAGGCAAGTATGGAAGTAAGAGGAAGAGATTTAGGAAATGGACTTCCAAGAAATGTTATAGTTACATCAACACAAATAGAAGAAGCAATGAAAGATTCAATAAATGAAATAGTAGATATAGTAAAAACAACTTTAGAAAAAACACCACCAGAACTTGCATCAGATATAGTA
This sequence comes from uncultured Clostridium sp., assembly GCA_964394545.1. GTDB lineage: Bacteria > Bacillota > Clostridia > TANB77 > CAG-508 > CAG-452. The sequence goes on along the minus strand of CAYMXX010000082.1, from coordinate 1,102 downwards.
GAAAAAGGAATAGTACTTGCTGGTGGAGGAGCTTTAATTAGAAATTTAGATAAATTATTAAGTCAAAGAACAGGAATGCCAGTATATATTGCAGAAAATCCATTAGAATGTGTTGTAAAAGGAACAGGAAAAACATTAGAAGACTTAGAAAGACTAAAAACAGTTCTTATAAATGCACGTAAGCGTAGATAAACAATAAAAAGAAAGGATTCAGCGATGTATAAAAACAATAAAACAAGTATTATAGGTATAGTAATTACAATAATAATTTTAATTATTTTAGTTTTGCTAACAAATATAAATACAAATAAACTTTCAGGCGCAGAAAACATATTTGGTAAACTTGTAATGCCTTTGCAAAACGGATTAACACATTTAAAAAATAAAATTGCAAGAAATGATTCGTTTTTTGAAAATATAGAAAAACTAGACGAAGAAAATAAAAAACTAAAAGAAGAAAATAGTGAGTTGCAAAAAAAGTTGCAAGAATTAGAAATAATAAAAACAGAAAATGCAACATTAAGGCAATATGTAAATATGGCAGAAAAATACTCAGAATATACAACTGTACCAGCATATATAATAAACAAGGATGTTAGTAACTTAGGAGAAATAATGGTTATAAATGCAGGAAAAACAAGTGGAATAGATGTAAATATGCCGGTAATTACAGAACAAGGATTAGTTGGATATATTACATCTGTAACAGAAAATACTGCAAAAGTTCAACCAATAATTGACCCAGCAACAAATATAAGTAGCACAATTACAACATCAAGAGAAAGCGTAATTGTAAGGGGGATTCTACGGAAGCAATAACACATTAAAATTAATGTATATTCCAACAGATGCAGATTTAGTTTTAGAAGATACAATAGAAACATCAGGATTAGGTGGGATTTATCCAAAAGGAATAAAAATAGGAAAAATAAAAGAAATAATAGAAGCAAAAAATATAACAGATAGATATGCAATTGTAGAAACAGCAGTTGATTTTTCAAAATTATACACAGTACTTGTTATAAAATAGCAAAAATAGGAAAGTATTAAAATGAAAAAGTTTATCATAGGTGTAATTACATATTTTATTTTTATAATATTA
>CAYMXX010000081.1:0-3716 GCA_964394545.1 uncultured Clostridium sp. | reverse complement strand
AAAAAATGGTTATTCTAAAATAAAGAGGGTGACCATTTTTTATGAAAAAAATTAGAAGAGTAATATTTATTTTATTACTATTAATAATATTGGCATATACAACCAATATAACTGCAATACCAAACAGCGTAATTATATTTCAAGGCGAAGAACTAAATTTAGGAACCACATGGGGATTATTTTTAAAAGAAAAAGAAACTAAAACAGTACAAACTTCAAGTACAATAAATAATGAAGATGTATTATCTAAAAAAACAGTAACAATAAGTCTTTTTAATTTATTTGATATAAAGGATTTAGAAGTAAATACAATACCAGAGACAACAGTAATACCATTAGGAAATTTAGTAGGACTAAAGTTATATACAAGCCGGAGTGTTAGTAGTAGGAAAAAGTGAAATAAATGGAAAAAAACCATATGCAAATACAGGAATAGAAGAAGGAGATATAATAGTAAAAATAAACGAAAAAGAAATAACATGTACATCTGAATTAATAGAAACAGTAAACAATTCAAATGGAGAAGATTTAAATATAAAATATTTAAGAGATGGTATAGAATACACAGCAAATATGGAAGCAGTAGCAGTAGAAAATAATGAATATAAATTAGGACTATGGGTAAGAGATGGAGCAGCAGGAATAGGTACAATAACATATTATGAACCATCAACACAAAACTTTGCAGCATTAGGACATGGAATAATAGATATAGACACAGAAGGTTTAATAAAAATATCAAGTGGAGAAATAGTTACAACAAAAGTATCATCAATAGTAAAAGGAAAAGAAGGAGTTCCAGGAGAAATAAGAGGAAGTATAATAAATAGCCAAACAATAGGAATGGTAGGACAAAATACAGAATTTGGAATATATGGCAAAATAACAAATACAGCACAATTTAATACAAATGGTCTACAAGAATTGCAAGTAGCAAAAAGAGATGAAATAGAACAAGGGGAAGCAAAAATACTTTTAGAAATAGAAGGAGAAATAAAAGAATATAATATAGAAATAGCAAAAATATATAAAAACAACAACTCAAACAATAAAAGTATGCTAATAAAAGTAACAGACCAAGAACTGTTAAATCTAACAGGAGGAATAATACAACGGAATGAGTGGAGCACCAATAATACAAAACAACAAATTTGTACGGAGCAGTAACACATGTATTAGTAAACGATCCAACAACAGGATACGCAGTATTTGGAGACATAATGATAAAACAAACAAGATAAGTCACAAAACTACAAATATCGACATATTATATAGTAATCCTAATATGAACAGGGGGTGCTTTATATTATGGAACCACAAGTAGAGGTATGCTTTAAAAAGAACAAAAAGAGAAGATGCTGTGAGGATATAGTAATATTTATTTTAGCAATTTTTGTAGCTTTTGTAATTGGACTAATAGTAGGAGCATTAACAGATTTAATAACAACATTAGGTTTAGGTGCAGTAATTCTATTTTTAGTAACACTAGTAATATTGTTAATAATAGAGGCTATAATGCTAATATGCTGTAGAAGAAAATGCTAATTAAATAAATTAAAAAAGTAAAAGAGGGATTTCCTTCTTTTACTTTATAAATAATTATATTAATGAAAAAAGTATATATTTAAAAGTGAGTTCGACCTGTTGAATTTAAATTTTTCTCTAAATTAGAGTGTGTATCTTTCGCTTGATTATGTAGTATCTTAAACGCCTTGAAGAACGGAATCTTTTAAATATATACTTTTTTTCAAATTATTTGTTAAAAAAATATTGAAACTTAAATATATTTACAAAATACTCAAATTAAAAATATAATATATATTGTAAAAAAAGATATTTTAATATAGAATAATAAAAAACAAAGTGAGGTATAATATGGCAACTATTTTAAATGGAAAAGAAGTAGCAAAAAAAATAAGACAAAATTTAAAAGAAGAGGTAAATAGATTAAAAGAAGAAGGTATATTTCCAAAGCTTGCAGTAATTATGGTAGGAGATGATTCTGCTTCTAAAATATATGTTAGAAATAAAAGCATAGCATGTAATGAAATTGGAATAGAATATGAAGAATATTTACTAAATGAACAAACAACAATGGAAGAACTTTTGGATTTAATAAACAAATTAAATAATGATAAAACAATAAATGGAATTTTACTTCAAAGTCCAATACCAAAACATCTAGATATAAATGAAGCTTTTAAAGCAATTACTCCTGAAAAAGATGTAGATGGGTTTAACCCAATAAATGTAGGAAAATTATGCTTAGGACAAGATTCATTTATTTCATGTACACCATATGGAGTAATAAAAATATTAGAAGATTACAATATAGAAATAGAGGGAAAAAATGCAGTTATAATTGGTAGAAGTAATATTGTAGGAAAACCTATGTTACAGTGTTTATTAAACAAAAATGCAACAGTAACAATTTGCCATTCTAGAACAAAAAATTTAGCAGAGATTACAAAATTAGCAGATATACTTGTGGTTGCAATAGGTAAAAGTAAATTTGTAACAAAAGATATGGTTAAAAAAGATGCAGTAGTTGTTGATGTAGGAATTAATAGAGACGAAGATGGAAAGTTATGTGGAGATGTCGATTTTGAAGAGGTTTCAAAAGTAGCTTCATATATTACACCTGTTCCAGGAGGAATAGGACCAATGACAATAGCAATGCTTATGAATAATATAGTAAAAGCTACAAAATTGCAAAATAAATAAAAGGGCTATTTGCAAAACATATAATGGGGGATTCTTAAAAAAGGAGAATCAATGGAAGAACTAAAATATTGGGTATGGTTTTCTAGAATAGAAAATTTAAATCCAAAAGAACAATTAGATTTAATACAAAAATTTAAAACCCCAAAAGAATTGTGGAATAAAAAAGAAGAAGAACTTATATCATTAGGGACAAGTGAAAAAATTGCTAAAAAAATTTGCGAACCCAAATACAAAAAAGATTTAGACAAGTATTTAGAATATATGCAAAAAAATAAAATAGAGTTAATTAATATTTATAGCAAAGAATATCCAGAAAATTTAAAACAGATTTATGATCCACCAGCTTTTTTGTATATAAAAGGAAACAAAGAAATACTTAAACAAAAAAGTATATCAATTGTAGGATGTAGAAATTGTACAACTTATGGAAAAAATACTGCAATAAAATTTGCATATAATTTGTCTAATAATAATATTAATGTAGTAAGTGGACTAGCAAAAGGAATAGACGCATATTCTCATATAGGATGTTTACAAGGAAATTCAAAAACAATAGCAGTAGTAGGATGTGGGTTAGATAGAGTTTATCCAGAAGAAAACAGATGGATTTACAATAAAATAGTAGCAAATGGTGGAGCAATAATATCAGAACATGTAATAGGCACAAAACCATTAGCACAAAATTTTCCAAGAAGAAATCGAATTATAAGTGCACTTTCTGAAGCTTTAATAGTAGTAGAAGCAAAAGAAAAAAGTGGTACATTAATTACAGTGGATTTTGCATTAGAACAAGGAAAAGATATTTATGTAGTTCCAGGAAATATTAACAGCCTTAATTCCGTAGGCACAAATGAGCTTATAAAACAAGGAGCAAAAGTTTTAACTAAATTAGAAGACATACTAATTTAAGTTTTAATACTTTTAAATATATAACATGAAAAAAAGTATATATTTAAAAGTTCCGTTCTTCAAGGCGTTTAAGATACTACATA
>CAYMXX010000080.1:0-3799 GCA_964394545.1 uncultured Clostridium sp. | reverse complement strand
CTAATTCATATAATCTTTCAATTTTTTGCTTCTGCTTGGATGTCTTAATTTTCTTAATGCTTTTGCTTCTATTTGTCTTATTCTTTCACGTGTTACTTGGAATTCACGTCCTACCTCTTCTAGTGTTCTTGCTCTTCCATCTTCTAGACCAAATCTTAATTTTAATACTTTTGCTTCTCTTGGTGTTAATGTATTCATTACTTCTTCTAATTGTTCTTTTAATAATGTATATGCTGCTGAATCTTGTGGTGCTGGACTGTCTTCGTCTTGTATAAAATCTCCTAAATGGCTATCATCTTCTTCTCCTATTGGAGTTTCCAATGATACTGGATCTTGTGCAATTTTTTGAATTTCCATTACTTTTTCTACTGATATTTCCATTTCTTTTGCAATTTCTTCTGGACTTGGTTCTCTACCTAATTGTTGAAGTAGATGTCTTGATGTTCTTATTAATTTATTTATCGTTTCTACCATATGAACTGGAATTCTTATTGTTCTTGCTTGGTCTGCAATTGCTCTTGTAATAGCTTGTCTAATCCACCATGTAGCATAAGTACTAAATTTATATCCTTTTGTATAATCAAATTTTTCTACTGCCTTTATAAGTCCCATGTTTCCTTCTTGTATTAAATCTAAAAATAGCATTCCTCTTCCTACATATTTTTTAGCAATACTTACTACTAATCTTAAGTTTGATTCTGCTAATTTTTGTTTTGCCTCCTCGTCACCTTCGATTACTTTTTTTGCCAAATCTAATTCTTCTTCAAAACTAAGTAATGGAATTTTTCCTATTTCTCTTAAATACATTCTAACAGGGTCATCAATATTAATACCATCAAAATTCATTGTATTAATATCTTCTATTTTGATGTCTTCTACTTTTTCTAACTCTTCTACATCTGGTTCTTCATCAAAATCGTCTTTTAGTACATCTACTCCCATTTCTTCGAATGCATCAAATACTTTGTCTATTTGTTCTGGATTAATGTCACCTAGTTCTGTTGCAAGTTCACCATATGTTATCTTTCCTTTCTCTTTGGCTTTTTGTACTATATCTTTTACTTTTTTTGTTGTTTCTTCTTTTGTTTCTTTATTTGTTTTATTTGCTTTTTCTTTTTTATTGTTAGCTTTTAAATCTTCAATAATTTCTTCATTATCTTTTTTTGTTTTTGCCATTATTTACCCTCCTATTTTATTTGTGCCAATTTTATAATTAATGTATGTAATTCTTTTTCTAATTCACTGGCTTTTTGTTTATCTAAATTAGCATCATTTAAATTATGTATAATTTCATTTCTTCTTGCTATTAATTTTTCTTTTTGATAATTGTTTATTACATCTTCTAATGCTTTTTTATTGTCTTCTATTTCATAGTCATCTGCCATAATACCTGTTAATGAATTTACAACTTGTTCGTCATCTGCAAATATATCTATTATGTTATTTATATTACTATTTCCTTTTTCTAATTCTTCATACAATTTTTTCATTATCTTTTGATTTGCTTCATTCTTAAAATCATTTGGATTAATTATATCTTTTATCTTATTATATACTTCTTCTTTTCCTTCTAATAATAATGAAATAATTATATTTTCTCTTTTTTCTAACTCTGGATTTATTTGCGTTCTTTGCTCTTTTAAAATTGGTTTTCTAGCAGTAGAACTTTCTAATATTTTTGAGCCTTTATTTTTTGAATACTCATTTTTATTTATTTGTGCATATATTGCTTCTTTTGAAATATTATAGTCCCTTGATATTTTGTCTATATATATCTCTTGCTCTATTCTATTTTCTACTCCACCTAGTATTTTAGCTATTTCATTCATAAATTTTATTTTGTCATTTGTATTTTCTATATTTAAGCCTTTTTTTAATACTTTTATTTTAAATTCTACTAAGGAAATTGCATTTTCTACTAAATCATTAAATCTTCCATTTCCATATTTTATAACATATTCATCTGGGTCTTTCGCACCTTCCATTTGAAGAATTCTTATATCGCACCCTAAATTATTTAAAATTTCTAGTCCTCTAAGTGTTGCAGATTGTCCAGCTGAATCTGAATCATATGATATTATTACTTTTTCTGCATATTTTCTAAGCAATCTCCCTTGTGCCTCTGTAAGTGCTGTACCACATGATGCTACTACATTATCTATTCCTCTTTGATGTAATGATACTGTATCCATATATCCTTCAACTATAATTAATTTTCTAGTTTTTGAATTTTTAGCTACATTTAATCCATATAAGTTTCTTGCTTTACTATAAACTATATTTTCTGGTGAGTTAATATATTTTGGAAGCGAATTATCTAGCACTCTTCCCCCAAAAGCAATAAACCTATTTCGTATATCTTGTATTGGGAATATTAATCTATTTTTAAATCTATCTACATAATTGTTATCTTTCTTTATTACTAAATCTGATGCAAGTATTTCCTCTTCTGTAAATCCCTTTTCTTTTAATAGTTTATATAAAACATTGGCATTTTCTGCATATCCTATACAAAATTCTTTTAGTGCCTTATTGTCTAACTTTCTTTTTTTTACATATTCTTGTGCTACTTTGGCTTGTGGTTTATATAAAGTTTCATGATAGTGTATAGCAACTATTTTGTTTATTTCGTATACTTTTTCTTTAAGTTCTAATCTTTTTGAATCTACATTATTTTCTAATGTTGGTAATTTTATTCCTACTCTATCTGCTAAAATTTCTAAGCTTTCTTTAAAATCTACATTTTCTATTTTACTAACAAAATGAATTACATTACCACCTGCGCCACATCCAAAGCAATGGAATATTTGCTTATCAGGTGACACGGAAAAAGAAGGTGTTTTTTCTTTATGAAAAGGACACAAACCGAAAAAATTTCTACCACTTCTTTTTAAGATTACATATTGTGATATTATATCTACTATATCGTTGCTATTTCGTATTTCATCTATTAATTCTTCACTATAACGCACCATTTTTCTACGCCTTTCTTTTACATAATTATATTATTCGACAACTAATTTTTAAATCCTTCATATATTGCATAAGGTTTCTTTTTAGACAAAAATTAACTGTCCTAGATTTTATCTAGGACAGTAGTATTTTATACTATTTAGCATCTGCTCCGTTAAATGGAATGAATGTTTTTACAATATTATGTGGTTCACTATTGTTAATTGTTTTACTATATTCTGCAAATGAACTATTTATTGTATCATTTACTAGTTCTTCCATTTGTTCTTTATTTGAATTTTCTGCAAGAGTAAGTTCGCTTACTAAAATTTGTTTTGCATTAAGTAGCATTTTCTTTTCTCCTGTTGAAAGACCTTTTTCCTTTTGCTTAAAACTTAAGTTTCTAACTACATCTGCTATTTCGTAAGCATCTCCACTTTTCATTTTTTCCATGTTGTCCCTATATCGTTTATTCCAATTCATATCCATTTGTGTTGAATCTGTTTCTAATACTTTAAAAACTTTTCCTGCAGTTTCTTTATCTATAACATCTCTTACACCAATTCCTTCTGCCTTAGCAGTTGGTACCATTACCTTTACTTCTCCCGGCATTTTAATTATGTAATATGCTTGTTTTTCTCCTAAAATATCTTTTTCCTCTATACCTTCTATTGTTCCTGCTCCGTGCATTGGGTATACAACTTTATCACCAACATTAAACATTTACAGTCACTCCTTTTTTAGTCTATTTTATTTCCTCGACCTCTTCTATTATAGCACAATTTTAGTGATAAGTCAAAGAAAAGGAGAAAAATTTTTTTCATTTGGGACGGAGCAAAATGTGAAA
>CAYMXX010000079.1:0-4044 GCA_964394545.1 uncultured Clostridium sp. | reverse complement strand
TAGTATCTTAAACGCCTTGAAGAACGGAACTTTTAAATATATACTTTTTTTCATAATTATATAATTTTCATAAAATAGCGAAACTTAAACTTTTTCTATTGATTTTTTTTCAATTAAATAATAAAATATAGAAATAAAAATATACTTAAATAAAGAAAGGAAAAAACAATGAGAATTTTACTAGATGCAATGGGTGGAGATAATGCACCAGATGCCAATATTAAAGGTGCAGTAAGAGCAATAAAAGAAATTGAATCAGAAATAGTATTAGTTGGAAATGAAAAAATAATTAATAGCAGAATAAAAGAATTATACGGGAAAGAAAGCATATCTGAAATATCAGAAAAACTATCAATAAGAAATGCAACAGAAACAATAGAAATGGAAGATATACCAACACAAGCAATTAAACATAAAAAAGACTCATCAATGGTAGTTGGATTCAATATGCTAAAACAAGATGAGGGAGATGTATTTATCTCAGCAGGAAATTCAGGAGCTTTACTTACAGGAGCTACATTGTTAGTAGGAAGAATAAAAGGTGTAGATAGACCTGCAATAGCACCAATGCTTCCATCATATAAAAAAGGGCTAATGTTAGTAGATGCAGGAGCAAATACAAATTGTAAACCAATAAATCTTTTACAATTTGCACAATTTGCAAATATATATTTAAAAAATATATATAAAATAGAAAAACCAGCAATAGGATTATTAAATATAGGAACAGAAGAAACAAAAGGAAATGACTTAATGAAAGAAAGCTATAAGCTTTTAAAAGAAAAATCAGAAGAATATGGAATAAACTTTATAGGAAATGTAGAAGGAAGAGAAGCTTTTTCTGGAGAAGTTGATGCAGTAATAACAGATGGATTTACAGGAAACATATTCTTAAAAACAGTAGAAGGATTTGGTAAATTAGTTAAACGTTCTTTGACAGAAAGCTTAAAAAAGAACTTTTTAAGTACATTAGGAGCAATTCCAGCACTTCCAGGAATAAAAAGATTTAGCAAAACAATGGATTATAAAGAATATGGTGGAGCATTATTCTTAGGAGTAAAAAAACCAGTAGTAAAAGCACATGGAAGTAGTGATGATTACTTATTTTATTTTACAATAAAACAAGCAGAAAAATTTGCAGAATCAAATGCAGTAGAAATATTAAAAGCAGAATTTGAAAAATAATATAAAAATAATTGCAAAAAAGTATTGACAATATATTTCAAACCATATAATATTTTAGTTAGTAAAAAATAAATAAAAAGAGTTTAGAAAATAAATTTCTAACTTCTAGATAAATAAGGAGGTGTAATGCAACCTATGAGTTCAGAAGAAATTTTCGATAAAGTAAAAGAAATAATAGTAGAACAATTAGGAGTAGCAGAAACTGCTATAACACTAGAAGCATCTTTTATAGATGATTTAGGTGCAGATTCATTAGATATAGTTGAATTAATAATGGCATTAGAAGAAGAATTTGATTTAGAAATTCCAGATGCTGATGCAGAAAAAGTTGTTACAGTAAACGATGTAGTAGAATACATAAAAGATAATGTGTAAACTATAAATTGCTAAAAGAAAGGTCTATAAACCTTTCTTTTTTTACTCCCTTCTATTTACACGTAAAAATATTTAGTATATAATGCTACAAAAGAAAGAACAAATAGCAAACAATTTAAGGTTCGGTTTAGTATATAATTTGAAAAAAAGTATATATTTAAAAGATTCCGTTCTTCAAGGCGTTTAAGATACTAAATATTCAAATTAAAGATACACACTCTAAACAAGAAAATAATTAAAGTATATCAGGTCGAACTCACTTTGAAATATATACTTTTTTTCATAGATAAATTTATAGTGTTAGTAGAAAATATCGAAACTTAAAGTAAATAACAAAAAAGGAGGTAGCAGAAATTTAGAATTTCTGCGTATATAAAATGGCAGACAAACTAGTAATAGTGGAATCACCTGCAAAGGCAAATACAATAAAAAAATTTTTAGGGGGAAGTACAAAGGTAGTTGCTTCTATGGGACATATAAGAGATTTACCAAAATCAAAGCTAGGTGTAGATACAAAAACATTTGAACCTCAATATATAAACATAAGAGGAAAAGGGGATTTAATAAAATCCTTAAAAAAAGAAGCAAAAGATGCAAAAAAAGTATATCTTGCAACTGACCCTGACCGTGAAGGAGAAGCAATTGCATGGCATTTAGCAAACATTTTAGGTGTAGAAGAAAGTAAAATGTGTAGAGTAACATTTAACGAAATAACAAAAGATGCCGTAAAAAAAGCAATAAAAAATCCAAGAAAAATAGATATGGATTTAACAGATGCACAACAAGCAAGAAGAGTATTAGATAGAATAGTTGGTTATAAAATAAGCCCTGTACTTTGGAAAAAAGTTCAAAAAGGATTATCAGCAGGTAGAGTACAATCAGTAGCAGTAAAATTAGTTGCAGACAGAGAAGAAGAAATAGAAAAATTTATTCCAGAAGAATATTGGAATATATATGCTACATTATCTACCAAAAAACCTAAAAAGAGCTTTGAAGCTAAATTTTATGGAAAAAACGATAAAAAATTAGATATAAATTCAAAAGAAGAAGTAGATAAAATTTTAAAGAATTTAGAGAAAGCAAAATATATAGTTAGAGAAATAAAAAAAGGAGAAAAGAAAAGAACTCCTGCACCACCATTTACAACAAGTACAATGCAACAAGAAGCTTCAAGAAAACTAAATTTTGCATTAAGAAAAACAATGCAAATAGCACAACGGTTTATATGAAGGTGTAAAAATACCAGAAAAAGGAACAGTTGGTTTAATTACATACATGAGAACTGACTCTACAAGAATATCAGAAGAAGCAAGAGCAGCTGCTAAATTGCATATTGAAAACACATATGGAAAAGAATATTATGAAAATAGATATTACAAAACAAAAGCAGATGCACAAGATGCCCATGAAGCAATAAGACCAACATATATAGACTTAACACCAGACAAAATAAAAGAAAGCTTAACAAACGATCAATATAAACTATATAAATTAATATATAATAGATTTATAGCAAGTCAAATGTCACCAGCTATATTTGATACTATGCTTGTAAAAATAAACGCAAATGAGTACAATTTTAGAGCAAATGGACAAACAATTAAGTTTAAAGGTTTCATGACTTTATATGTAGAAACAGAAGATAATGAACAAAAAGAAGAATTTGCAAAAATACCACCACTAACAGAAAATCAAGAATTACAAAAAGAAAATATAGAAACAAAACAAAGCTTTACAGAACCACCACCAAGATATACAGAAGCAAGTTTAGTAAAAGCATTAGAAGAAAAAGGAATAGGAAGACCAAGTACATATTCTCCAACAATAACAACAATTCTTGCTAGAAGATATATAGAAAAAATACAAAAACAATTACATCCAACAGAACTTGGAAAAATAGTAAATAAACTATTAATAGAAAACTTTGGAGATGTAATAAATGTTGAATTTACTGCCCAAATGGAAGAAGAGTTTGATAAAATAGCAGAAGGAAAAGAACAATGGAAAAAAGTAATTTCAGACTTTTATGGACCATTTGAAAAAGTAGTAGAAAAAGTAGACAAAGAATTAGAGCATGTAAAATTAGAATATGAAGTATCAGATGTACCATGTGATAAATGTGGAAAAATGATGGTAATTAAATATGGAAAATACGGAAAATTTTTAGCATGCCCAGGATATCCAGAATGCAAAAATGCAAAACCATATATAGAAACAATAGAAGAGCCATGTCCAAAATGTGGTGGAGCAGTACAGATAAGAAAAACCAAAAAAAGAAGAAACTATTATATATGTGAAAACAACCCAAATGATGGATGTGACTATATATCTTGGACAAAACCAACAAAAGAAAAAAAGAAAAAATAAACAGACACACAAATTGTAGTTTGTAGGTGAGATTTCGGTATTTGGAAAATTTATTACAAATATCTGTAGGGGCGGACGACCCTGTCCGCCCGAAAATTCAAAATTGTTTACCAAAAT
>CAYMXX010000078.1:0-4051 GCA_964394545.1 uncultured Clostridium sp. | reverse complement strand
ACGGAACTTTTAAATATATACTTTTTTCAAATTATTTATTTAAAAAAATATAGAAACTTAAAGTAATTATTTCTTGCTAAAAAGAGAGTAATATGATATAAAATAATAAGACAAATAAAAATTAGGAGGAATGTAAAATGGCAGATTTAAAAGGTACAAAAACAGAAAAAAATTTAATGGAAGCTTTTGCAGGAGAATCACAAGCAAGAAATAAATATACATATTTTGCTAGCAAAGCAAAAAAGGAAGGATATGAACAAATAGCAGCAATATTCCAAGAAACAGCAGATAACGAAAAAGAACATGCAAAAATGTGGTTTAAATTATTAAATAATGGAATACCTTCAACAGAAGAAAACTTAAAAGCAGCATCAGAAGGGGAAAACTTTGAATGGACAGATATGTATGATAGAATGGCACAAGAAGCAAGAGAAGAAGGGTTTGATCATATAGCAGATTTATTTGAAGGTGTAGCAAAAATAGAAAAAGAACATGAAGAAAGATATAAAAAATTATTAGAAAATTTAGAAAACGGATTAGTATTTAGTAAAGATGGAGATAAAATATGGAAATGCAGAAACTGTGGACACATATGTGTTGGAAAAGAAGCACCAGATGTATGTCCAGTATGTGCACATCCAAAAGCATATTTTGAAATAAAAGCAGAAAACTATTAATAAAAGTGCTGGCAAAATGCCAGCACTTTTTAATATAATTTTACAATAGCATGTAAATTGCTATCTAGTTTATCTTTAATAGTAATTATATATTCATTATCACTTGAATGTGAGCAAAAAAGGCTAAGTGTATTACCAAGAGTTGCTTGATGCTTATACATAATTTCTACATTAGAAAAATCAATATTTTTAAATACATCTAATGGTAAAGCCTCATAAGCATAATCTAAATAATATAAATTATTTACATGATGATTTGTATCAATATCTCTTCTTTGAACAGCATAATCTAAAACAAATTCAGAATTAATTGGTTCTTTTAATTTTTCAGTAAATTTATCAGGAAAAACTTCTTTATTAACTTCAATATAGTTTTTATTTACACCATCTGTAACCCTGCTAATAGATTTAGTATTTACATTAAATAATACCCATTTGGTAGTAGCAATGGCAATAAGATTATAATTATTATCATAAACTTCAAAATCTCTATATACAAATAAAGGAGTTTTCTTTCTAGTCCAAGTTTTAATTAAAAGATTGGCATTAGTTTTAGGACGAGAAAAAACTTTAAGTTTCCAATTTAAAAGAATCCATGCAAGACCAGTTTTAGGAGTATCGTTTACTCCATAACCTAAAAGTCCACAATGAATACCAGCAACTTCTTGCATTAGTCTTAATAGACCTCTATTAGTTACTTGATTATTTTCATCAACATCAGAATAATTAACAGTTAAATTATGAGAATAAATATCAAGATTCATAAAAAGACCTTCTTTCTTCCAAAAAATGGATTTACAATACTTTATAAATATACCACAAATTTTAATCCATTTCAAATAAATATAAAATAAAAATGTTAAAATTGTATGAACAAGTGAAAAATGTATTTTTCTTGAAAAAACACATAAATTAATATAAAATATACAAAAGAAAAGAGGTAAAACATGAAGCTAAAATTTAATATAATTGGAATGTCTTGCAGTGCATGCAGTGACCATATAGAAAAAATAGTATCAAAACAAAAAGGTGTAAACAGCGTAAATGTAAGCTTAATAAACAATAATATGATAGTAGATTTTGACAGAAAAGTAATTACAGAACAAGAAATTATAAAGGCAGTTCAAAGTATAGGATACGATGCTAATACCAAAAGTGCTCAAAACAAAAGCAATTTAGAGAAAATGAAGAATAGAGTTATAATATCTTTTATATTCTTAATACCACTTATGTATGTAGCAATGGGACATATGGCGAATTTACCATTACTACAAATATTGCATAAAAATTTACTTTTATTTAGTTTAGTGCAATTAATATTAGTTATACCAATAGTATTTGTGAATAAAAAATACTATACTTCAGGTTTTAAAGCATTAATAAAAAAAGCACCAAATATGGATTCTTTAATTGCAATAGGCTCATTTTCTTCAATTGCATATGGGATTTTTTCAATATATAAAATATGGCAAGGAGAAAATAGCTATGCAATGAATTTATATTTTGAATCTGCTGGAATGATATTAACATTAATAACTTTTGGAAAATATTTAGAAACAAAAGCAAAAGACAAAACTTCAAATGCAATTAATAAATTATTAGATTTAACACCTAAAAAGGTAACAATTTTAAAAAATCAAAAAGAAGTTGAAATTCCAATAGAAGAAGTAAAAGTAGGAGATATAATTGTTGTAAAACCAGGAGAAACAATAGCAGTAGATGGAGTGATAACAAAAGGACAAACATATATTGACGAATCTACAATTACGGGAGAACATATTCCTGTAAAAAAAGAAATTGGAAATAAAGTGATTTCTGGAAGTATTAATAAAAATGGAGCTATAGAATTTAGAGCAGAAAAAGTAGGAGAGGATACAACAATTTTACAAATAATAAAATTAGTAGAAGAAGCAAGTGCTTCAAAAGCACCAATAGGAAGATTAGCAGATAAAGTAAGTCGGAATATTTGTACCAATAGTAATTACAATTGCAATAATAGCAACAATTATTTGGATATTATTAGGCTATCCATTTGAATTTGCACTTTCAATTGGAATATCAGTTTTAGTAATATCTTGCCCATGTGCTTTAGGACTTGCAACTCCTGTTTCTATAATGGTTGGAACAGGCAAAGCGGCAGAAGAAGGAATACTAATAAAATCAGCAGAAAGCTTAGAACTAGCTCATTTAGTAGATGCAATAGTATTAGATAAAACAGGAACAATAACAGTAGGAAAACCACAAGTAAATGATGTATTTGTATTTAACAATATAGAGAAAAAAGAACTATTAAAAATAGTTGGAACAATAGAGAAAAAATCTGAACACCCTATTGCAAAAGCAATATTAGAAGTCACAAAAGAAATAGAACTTTGGGAAGCAGAAAAATTTGAAATAATACAAGGGAAAGGAATAAAAGCAAGTGTAAATAACAACATATATTTTGTTGGAAACCAAAGCTTAATGCAAGAAAATAATATTCAAATTTTAGAAGCAAAACATATATATCAAAAATTATACGAACAAGCAAAAACAGTAATATTTGTAGCAAATAATAAAAAATTACTAGGAATTATTGCAATATCAGATACGGTAAAACAAACAAGCATAGAAGCAATAAAAGAATTTAAAGAAATGAAAATCGAAACTTTTATGCTAACAGGAGACAATAAAGAATCAGCAGAAGCAATAGGAAAAATGGTAGGAATAGATAATATAATATCTGAAGTTTTACCACAAGAAAAAGAAAGAAAAGTACGCAATTTACAAGAACAAGGCAAAACTGTTGCAATGATAGGTGATGGAATAAATGATTCACCAGCACTTTCAAGAGCAAACGTAGGAATAGCAATTGGTGCAGGAACAGACATTGCAATAGAAGCAGCAGACGTTGTTTTAATAAAAAGTAATTTAACAGATGTAGTATATTTATTAAGCTTAAGTAAATCAGTTATAAAAAACATAAAAATGAATTTGTTTTGGGCATTCTTTTATAACACAATTGGAATACCACTTGCATGTGGAGTACTGTATAAATCATTTGGAATATTATTAAATCCAATGATATCAGCAGTAGCAATGAGTTTAAGTTCAATATGTGTTGTAACAAATGCACTAAGACTAAGAAAATTTAAAATAAAAAAAGAGGTGAAAAATATGACAAAAACAATATATGTAAAAGGAATGCAATGTGAACACTGCTCAAATGCGGTAAAAAAAGAATTACTAAAACTAGAAGAAATAAACAATGTAGAAGTAGAATTAAAAACAGGAAAAGTAGAACTAGACCTATCAAAAGACATAAAAGATGAAATCTTAAAAGAAAAAATAGAAGAATTAGGATATACAATGATGTAGACAAATTGTAATTTGTA
>CAYMXX010000077.1:0-4089 GCA_964394545.1 uncultured Clostridium sp. | reverse complement strand
TTTCTAATTGTTCTTTTGCTATTCTTGCTATATTTCCACCTTTTATAACAGAATCTTCTGCCTCTTTGAAACCTTTATTCTTTTTACTTTTTGATATTTCTGTTGAAGATGTTTCAGCAAGCATATTTAAAACTAATTCCATATTTGTCATATTATCTCTTAAATTTTGCTTTTTTAAACCTTTTAGGTTTTTATATTCTTTTACAGAATATCCACTCCAAGCTTGTGTTAAAATATTGGTTAAAATTGCAAAATCTTTTGCTTGACTTATTCCTTTTTCCTTTAATTCATCTGTAAATTCTTTTCTTATATCTATTGTTTTTAATCTTTGATTTATCCATTCTTCTGAATATCCTTTTTTTCTGTATATATCTAATGCTCTATTTATTGCTATTTCTGGATCATATGCTTCATCTATTCGTTCTTTCCCTACTCCGAGCTAGCCACAATTTAAAGGGCTCTGCTTTTTTAGATGGTATTGATTGGATAAGTCTTAAGATTTGTTCTGTGGTCATTACATCAGTATCTCTTAATTTTCCATCATATGCTTTCATTTTCAACTGGTAACAATTTGTTACCAGTTCACTTCCTTCTTTATTTAATCTCATTTTTAATGTTTTCCAATATTTTCTTCCCGTTTGATAATCATTATCAGTTAAAGCTGATATTATATCCACAACTGAAAAATACCACTTTTCTTGTTCATCATTCCATTTAGCTCTAATCTTTTTATCTTCAAATAATTTTAATTCATTATTTTGTTCCATAATTACCTCTTTCTTTTAAGTTATTCGAAAGTTCTGGATAGCTTAAAACTTATTTTATTTCTTTTTTATATCATAGTTCTAGACGATTATCAATGCTTTTGCGAAAATTTGTTTTGTCGGTGTCAAAAAATTATATCTAATTTCTTTAAGCCTCGATATTTAAATTATTTATGAAAAAAGTATATATTTAAAAGATTCCGTTCTTCAAGGCGTTTAAGATAATACATAATCAAATGAAATATACACACTCTAATTTAGAGAAAAATTTAAGTGCAACAGGTCAAACTCACTTTGAAATATATACTTTTTTTCATATTGTTTATTCTTTTAAATATCAAAACTTAAATTAATTTTCTTGTATATTACAATTTTATATAATATAATTAATTTAGATTTATTTTTGGGAGGGAAAAATGGAAAATAATATTGATGTAGCAATAATTATGGGAAGTGATTCTGATTTACCTATAATGAAGGATAGTGCTAAGTTTTTGGAAGATATGGGAATTTCTTATGAAATGAAAATTTTATCTGTACATAGATGTCCAGATGAAGCTATTGATTATGCAAAAAATCTTAAAAATAGAGGTGTAAAAGCAATTATAGCAGGAGCTGGTGGTGCAGCACATTTACCTGGAATTTTCGCAGCAGTAAATACTTGCCCAGTAATTGGTGTTCCTATTTATTCTAAAGCTTTAAACGGTATCGATTCACTTTATTCAATTGTTCAAATGCCTTCTGGCATACCTGTTGCAACTGTTGCAATAAATGGAGCAAAAAATGCAGCAATTTTGGCAACTCAAATAATTGGTGTTTCAAATGAAAATGTAAATAGCAAATTGGCTAATTTTAAAGCTGGATTAAAAAATACTGTAATAGAAAAAGATACAAAATTACAAGAAGGGATTGATTTTTATGAAAAAAATTAGTAGTGGTAAGGTTCGTGAAATATATGAGATAGATAATGATAAACTTATGATGGTTGTTTCTGATAGAATTTCTGCTTTTGATTTTATTATGCCAAATCCTGTTTTGGATAAGGGTAAAGTTTTAAATAAAATTTCAGAGTTTTGGTTTGATTTTGTTTCTGATATTATACCAAATCATATAATTACAACAAATTATGAAGAGTTTCCCGATGATTTTAGAAATGAAGAGTTTAAAGATAGAAGCATGCTTGTTAAGAAATTAAAAATGCTTCCTGTTGAATGTATTGTAAGAGGTTATATTACAGGTTCTGGTTGGGCAGAATATCAAAAAAATGGTACTGTTTGTGGAATTGAATTGCCTAAAGGTTTACAAGAGTGTGAAAAATTAGCTGAGCCAATTTTTACACCTTCTACAAAAGCTGAACTTGGAGACCATGATGAGAATATTTCTTTTGAGAGATGTAAAGAAATTTTAGGTGATGAGCTTGCTGAAAAGGTTAAAAATGCTACAATTAGTATTTATAAAAAATGTGCTGATTATGCTCTTTCTAAAGGAATAATTATAGCTGATACAAAATTTGAATTTGGCTTAGATGAGAATGGTAATTTGGTTTTAGGTGATGAGGTTTTAACCCCTGATTCTAGCAGATTTTGGCCTCTTGATGATTATGAAATAGGTAGAAGCCAAAAAAGTTTTGATAAGCAATATTTAAGAGATTGGTTATCTAATAACGGATATAGAAATAATCCACCAGTAGAACTTCCAAAAGATGTTTTAGAAACTACAAGGAATAAATATATTGAAGCTTATGAAAAAATAACTGGGAAGAAGTTTTAAAACTTTTTTTCTAAACTAAAATGAACTTTCATAAATTTGAAAGTTCATTTTTATTTTATTAATTTTTTATTCTTAAACATTTACTTCTACTTTTTCTTCGCTTATTAAATCTTTATATTTTTCTAATACTGGATTTACATATTCTTCTATAAAGTCTGTTACTTGATTTTTTGCTCTTCCACAAAGATTGTCTGGGTTTAATATATGTAGTATTTCTTCTTTTGTTAGCCCAAATGTTTCATCTTTAGCTATTCTATCTACTAAATCGTTTGGTCTACCAAATTCTTTTACTTCTCTTCCAGCTTCCATTGAATATACTCTTATTTTTTCATGTAATTCTTGTCTATCTCCACCTTTTAAAACTGCATTCATAAGAATTTCTTCTGTTCCCATAAATGGAAGCTCTTGCATCATATTTGTTTTTATTACATTTTTATATACTACTATATTTGATGATATGTTTTCGTAAAGTACTAGTATTGCATCTGTTGCTAAAAAGCTTTCTGGTACGCATATTCTTTTGTTTGCAGAGTCATCTAATGTTCTTTCTAACCATTGTGTTGCTGTTGTTATTTTAGTATCATTTGAAAGCACCATTACATGTCTTGAAAGTGAATTTATTCTTTCACATCTCATTGGATTTCTTTTATATGCCATTGCAGATGATCCGATTTGACTTTTTTCAAATGGTTCTTCTAATTCTTTTTCGTGTTGTAAAAGTCTCATATCATTTGCAAATTTTGATGCACTTTCTGCTATTCCTGCTAAGCAATTTAGTACTATTGAATCTAATTTTCTTGTATATGTTTGTCCTGATACTGCATATACTTTATCAAATCCCATTTTTGAAGCTATTTTTCCATCTATTTGTTTTACTTTTTCTTCGTCTTTAAATAATTTCATAAAACTTTCTTGTGTTCCTGTTGTTCCTTTGCAACCTAAAAGCTTCATTCTTGTTTCTACAAATTCTAGTTCTTCTAAATCTTCTAATAAATCTTGCATCCAAAGTGTTGCTCTTTTACCAACAGTTGTTAATTGTGCTGGCTGAAAATGTGTATAACCTAAGCATGTTGTTCCTTTATATTCATCTGCGAATTTTTTTAGATTATTTATTACATTTACTAATTTTATTTTTATAATTTTTAGAGCTTCTCTCATTAAAATTACATCTGTATTATCTGTTACATAGCAAGATGTTGCTCCTAAATGTATTATTGGTTTTGCTTTTGGACATTTTGTACCAAATTCATAAACATGTGCCATAACATCATGTCTACATTCTTTTTCTCTTTTTGCAACTACATCATAGTCAATATTGTTTACATTTTCTTTCATTTCGTTAATTTGTTCATCTGTTATATCAATTCCTAATTCTTTTTCTGTTTCTGCAAGTGCTACCCAAAGTTTTCTCCATGTTGAATATTTAGAATCATTTGACCAAATTTTGTTCATTTCTTTGCTTGGATATCTTCCTGAAAGTGGTGTTACATAGATTTCATTATTCATAATATATCTCCTCTTCTTTATATTATTTTTTTATTACCAATACTGTTTC
>CAYMXX010000076.1:0-4091 GCA_964394545.1 uncultured Clostridium sp. | reverse complement strand
TTTTTCAATTTCTTCCCAAACTTTTTCTGTATAATTTTTCTTTTCAGCAGAGAAAGGAAGAAATGTAATATCTTTTAAAGGATTTAATAAAATTTGCAATTCTTTTACTCTAGCATCTACTTTAGTAGGTGCTATTTTATCAGCTTTATTTGCTATAATTATACAAGGGTGATTTCCAGCTTTATTTATAATGTAGTCATACATTAATCTATCATTTTCAGTAGGGTCGTGCCTAATATCAATTAAAAATACAATTAAAGCTATTTCTTTTCTAATTTGCAAGTATTGTTCTATAAAATTTCCAACCTTAACTTGTTCAGCCTTGCTCATTTTACTATAACCATATCCAGGTAAATCTACAAAATAAAAATTATTATCCATATTATAAAAATTAATTTGTCTAGTTTTACCAGGTTCGCTACTAGTTCTGGCTAAGTTTTTTCTATTAATCATGGTATTTACAAAAGATGACTTACCAACATTAGATTTACCAACTAAAACAATTTCAGGAAGCCCTACACTTGGGTATTGTTTAGGGCTTACTGCAGATATTTCAAATTTTGGATTTTTAATTAGCATAAAAAATTCCTTTCATATAAATTATAAATTGTATGATTGTATTTGACATTTTGTATAATTGATTTAAAATTAATATATTATCTTTTAAGAAATTCGGGAGGGTATAAAATCTTAAACTTCTACTATTCAACTAATTTTTAGGTTCGATTTTTTCAATTCCTCCCATATAAGGTCTTAATGAAGCAGGAATATTAATACTTCCATCTTCATTGTAATTATTTTCTAAAAATGCTATAAGCATACGAGGAGGAGCAACTGCAGTATTATTTAATGTATGTGCAAAATAATTTCCTTTTTCTCCCTTTATACGAATGCCTAAACGTCTACTTTGAGCATCTGTTAAGTTAGAACAACTTCCAACTTCAAAATATTTTTGTTGTCTTGGACTCCAAGCTTCAACATCACAAGATTTTGCTTTTAAATCAGCTAAATCTCCACTACAACATTCTAAAGTTCTAACTGGAATATCTAAACTTCTAAATAATTCTACTGTATAAGACCACATTTTGTCATACCATTCATAGCTTTCCTCTGGTTCACAAACAACTACCATTTCTTGCTTTTCAAATTGATGTATTCTATAAACTCCTCTTTCCTCTATACCATGGGCTCCTTTTTCTTTTCTAAAACATGGAGAATATGATGTCATTGTATAAGGAAGTTCTGCTTTAGGTAAAATTTGTCCTTTAAATTTACCTATCATAGAATGTTCACTTGTACCGATTAAATATAAATCTTCACCTTCTATTTTGTACATCATAGCATCCATTTCTTCAAAACTCATTACACCTGTTACAACATCACTACGAATCATAAAAGGAGGAACACAATAAGTAAATCCTTTGTTAATCATAAAATCTCTAGCATAAGAAATAACAGCAGAATGAAGTCTTGCAACATCTCCTATTAAATAATAAAAACCATTACCAGCAACTCTGCGAGCTGAATCTAAATCAATACCAGCAAGCTTTTCCATTATATCTGTATGATATGGAATTTCATAGCTTGGAACAACAGGTTCACCATATTTTTGGATTTCAACATTTTGAGTATCATCTTTTCCAATAGGAACAGATTCGTGAATAATGTTTGGAATTCTCATCATAATTTTCTTAATTTTATTACTATATTCATCTGTTTCTTTTTCTATATTTTCTAATTTAGAATTAATCTCATTAACTTTTTGCTTAGTGCTTTCGGCTTCCTCTTTTTTGCCTTGACGCATAAGATTTCCAATTTCTTTACTTAATGAATTGCGCTCCATTCTAAGAGTATCTCCTTCTAATTGGAACTCTCTATATTTTTTATCTAATTCAATAACTTCATCAACCAAAGCCAATTTATGATCTTGAAATTTTTTCTTAATATTTTCCTTAACTAAATCCGGATTTTCTCTAACGAATTTTATATCTAACATAAAATCACTCCTTTATACATAGAACAAGTTTACTATAAAATGGCTCAATTTGCAAGACACATAGCCAATTAAATTAGTATTTGACATACAAAAAATCTTTATGTATAATAAATCTATGAAAAATTTTGATAAAAAAACAAAACAAATGACGTTTTTTGAAATCTTACTAATACTATTTATAATATGCTTATATATTATAGTAAAAAATGATACTATAAAAATAATACCACCTTGTTATATTTTTCAAAAAACAGGTTTACTATGTCCAAGTTGTGGTGGAACAAGATGTATTAAAGAATTATTAAATTTTAATATCGTGGAAGCATTAAAAATGAATGCATTTTATACAATTACTATACTATATTTATTAGTGTTAAATATAGTATATGTACTAAACACTGTACTAAAAACAAACAGATTAAAATTTTTGTATATAAAAAAATATCATTTGATTGTATGGATTATAGTCTTAATTTTATATACAATTATTAGAAATATATTTTTTTTATAAATACCTAAAAGGTATTAAGGAAAGGGGAATATTATGGACGAAGAAAAGAAAGCACAACAAGAAAAAGAAGAGGGAGTAAAAGCAGAAGTTGTAGAACCAAAAGCAGAAAAAAGTGCAGAAAGTAAAGGAATGAGTATTGCAGCATTAGTACTTGGAATTATATCATTAGTAATGATTTGCATATGGTATATATCTATTCCTTGCGCGATTCTTGCGATAATATTTGGTATATTAGGAAGAAAAAAAGGTGGAAAAGGAATGGGAACAGCAGGATTAGTATTAGGAATACTTACTGTTGCATTTGTAATAATATTTTATATGTTAGTAATAGCAGGTGTTGCAACTATGTTTTCTGTACTAAAAAATGCAGATTATAATACTTTAGAAACAACTATAAATGCAATTAGTATTAATACTTTATAATACAATAAATACATAAAAAACGAGACATTTATGTCTTGTTTTTTTATATTATTAATTATATAATAGCATGAATAATTAAATAATAAAAAGAGGAGAAAATATGTTTAAATATATTATAATAACAATGGGCTTTACAATTGCATATATAGGATTTGGACTAATTAATTTTTATCAATCAAAAAATATAGAACCAAACTTTATAAATTTATTAAAATATAATTTATGTATCATCCCAATAACATTTGTACTAAACTTTATAGTAACACTAGTATTTAACAAAGGCTATAAATCAGTTGGACAAATGTTACCAGTAACAATAATTTATATTGCAGTAGGAGTATTTTCTTATGTTATAGTAAATTACTTATACTTTAAAGAAACCCCAAAAGTAAATCAAATAATAGCAATTATATTAGTTTTAATAGGTTTAATAATATGCAATTATAAAAAATAATTATTTGATTTTATTAATAACAAATGCACACATAAAAGAAGAAACAGCAAAAAACAAACTAGTTCTAAATAAAATTAAACCAGAATAATAAGCAATATGAGAAAATGGATATGTATTGTATAAAGATAAGATAAAAACAGAGAACAAGCATAATATAAAAGAAAAATTAAAAAATGTTTTCATTGTTTTTACAATAGACTTATCCATATTTTTTATTTCTAAAATAAATTTGTTAAGCATAAATACCACCTAAAATTATGTTAACACAACTTTAGGATAAAATCAAAGGAAATAATTGGACAATAAAAAAAGCAAATCCTTTTGATTTGCTTAAATATCTTTTTATGCTAATTTATTTAATTTTTTAGCTAAATTAGATTTTTTTCTTGAAGCTGTATTTTTTTTGATAATACCTTTTGAACAAGCACCATCTATTTTCTTTACAGCGTTTTTAAATAAATTTTCAGCATCTTTGCTTCCTTCTGCTACTGCTGCTTCGAATTTTTTTACAGCTGTTTTATATTCAGATTTAATCATATTATTTCTTAATGTTTTCTTTTCAATAACATCAACTCTTTTGATTGCAGATTTGATATTTGGCATATATTTTGCACCTCCTTAAAGTCAATTATAAATTTTACTCATACTATTTTAACACGTAAAAATCAAATTTGCAAGTAAAAAATGGTAAAAACAATTTAAGTTTG
>CAYMXX010000075.1:0-4214 GCA_964394545.1 uncultured Clostridium sp. | reverse complement strand
TATTTTAATGTCTAAAATGTCTCATCCTTGTAAATATCATTGTCATTCCATATTCATTACATTTATCTATTGATTCTTGATCTCTTTTTGCTCCTCCTGGTTGTATTATGGCTGTTATTCCAGCTTCATGTGCTGCTTCTACGCAATCTGAAAATGGGAAAAATGCATCCGATGCAAGTACGGCACCTTTTGTTATTCCCTCTCCAATTAATTCATTTGCATGTTCGATAGATTGTTTAGTTGCCCAAATTCTGTTTACTTGTCCAGGTCCAATTCCTATTGATTGTTTATCTTTTCCAAGTGCTATTCCATTTGATTTAGTATATTTTACTATTTTCCAAGTAAATAGCATATCTTCTAATTCTTTTTCAGTTGGTTTTCTATTAGTTACAACTTCATAATTATCTAATAATTTAGAATCTATTGTTTGAAGTATTATTCCTCCGTTTATTTTTTTAATATCATAAGAGTCTTCTGGTTGTTTTATAGTAATACTTGGCAATAGAAGTATTCTTAAATTTGGTTTTTGTTTTAGTATTTCTAATGCTTTTTCTTCATATGATGGAGCAACTATTACTTCTAAAAAGATTTCTTTCATTTCATTT
The DNA here is from genome assembly GCA_964394545.1 of uncultured Clostridium sp. GTDB lineage: Bacteria > Bacillota > Clostridia > TANB77 > CAG-508 > CAG-452. Next base: position 3,609 of record CAYMXX010000075.1, on the reverse strand, counting down.
GCCATTTTTTCTGTTATTTCACGGTTTACAACTACTATACCACCAAATATTGATGTTTTATCTGCTTCGAATGCTTTTTTCCAAGCTTCATATATATCTGTACTGCTACCTACTCCACATGGATTTCCATGCTTACATGCTACAACAGTTGGTTCATCGAATTCTTTTAGCAATTCTAAAGCTCCATTTGTATCATTTATATTATTAAAAGATAATTCTTTTCCATTTAATTGCTCTGCAATAGTTAAAGAGCCTTCACATTTACCTACTTCTTTATATAATGCACCAATTTGATGAGGATTTTCACCATATCTCATTTCTTGAACTTTCTCATATGTTAAGGTAAGTTCTTGTGGCAAACTTTTGTCGTTTCTCTCATTTTTTAAATAGTTGCAAATCATTGCGTCATAGCTTGCTGTATGCTCAAAAACTTTATTCATTAAATAAAATTTAGTATCTAATGAAACAGAGCCATTTTCTTTTAATTCTTCTAAAACTTTTTCGTAGTCTTTTGGATCTGTAATTACTGTAACATCTTGATAATTTTTTGCAGCACTCCTAAGCATTGTAGGTCCACCTATATCTATATTTTCTACTGCTTCTTCTCTTTTTACATTTTCCTTTAATATTGTTTGTTTAAATGGATATAAATTAACAACAACAAAATCAATTGTATCAACGTCCAATTCTTTTAATTGTTCCATATGTTTTGAATTACTTCTCATAGCTAAAATTCCTGCATGAACTTTTGGATGAAGTGTTTTTACTCTTCCATCTAAACATTCTGGAAAACCAGTAAGTTCGGAAATTTCAACTGCTTTTACCCCTTCTTCTTTTAATTTTTTGTATGTACCACCTGTTGAAATAATTTCAATACCCATTGTTTCTAATTCTTTTGCAAATTCTACAATTCCTGTTTTGTCAGATACACTAATTAAAGCTTTCATTATAAATAACCTCCTAAACAAATATTTCATTATATTTTTTTATTCCATCTTAAATAACTTTCCATAAATCCGTTTAAATCTCCATCCATTACAGCTTCAACATTTCCGACTTCATAATTTGTTCGGTGATCCTTTACCATTGTATATGGACAAAATACATATGAACGTATTTGACTTCCCCATGCTATATCTTTTTGTACACCTTTTAAATCTTCTATTTTTTCTTTTTGCTCTCTTTCTTTTAGTTCTAAAAGCTTAGATTTTAACATTCTCATAGCAGTTTCTTTGTTTTGAATTTGTGACCTTTCTGATTGGCACGAAACCACTATATTTGTTGGAATATGAGTTATTCTTACTGCAGAATCAGTTTTGTTTATATGTTGACCTCCTGCACCGAGAAGCTCTGTATGTGTCTATTCTTAAATCGTCTGGATTTATATCTAAAACTATATCTTCTGAAATTTCTGGTAATACCTCCAAAGAAGCAAATGAAGTATGTCTTCTTCCTCCACTGTCAAAAGGAGAAATTCTTACTAATCTATGTACTCCCATTTCCCCTTTTAAATATCCATATGCATAGTCACCTGAAATTAAAAATGTAACACTTTTTATTCCAGCTTCGTCTCCTTCTAAGTAATCTAATTCTTTTACAGAATAATTGTTGCTAGAAGCCCATTTTGAATACATTCTATATAACATTTGAACCCAATCTTGGCTTTCTGTTCCTCCTGCTCCAGGATGAAGAGTAAGAAGAGCATTATTTTGGTCGTATTTATCAGATAATAATGTTTTTACTTCTAATTCATTTATTTCTTTTTCCAGTTTTTTAGTACTTTTTAACACTTCTAATTCTAATTGTTCATCTGGCTCAGTAATTAGTAAAATAGTCATTTCATTTATATTTTCTAATTCTTGCTCTAGTTTTAAATATATTTCTAATTCACTTTCTAATCTTTTTAATTTAGTTATTATTGGAGTAGAAATTGTAGGATTGTCCCAAAAGTTCGGTTCATTAACTTTTGCTTGTAATTCTTTTATCTCTAATTGAATCTTAGATATGTCAAAGTGAATCACCTATTTTTTTAAGATTTTCTTTTAAAAGTATAAGTTTAGACTTATTTTCTTCTAATTCTAACATTTTTCACACTCCATTTAATCTTTTAAAGCATTATTTACAAACTCTAATAATTCATTTGGCATTTTAATTGTATAATTAATATCATTTGAAGCATAGGCACAATAATCCTCTATATCTGTTTGCAAATATAGTTTTATACCATTTTGTAAATTAACTTCTATATCAGTTCTTATTCCTAATCCTTTAATTGTATCATCTTGTTCTAAAGAAAGATTGTTACATATTTCCAAAAGAGTATTTATATCTTTTGACTTTTTTATTTCAACTTCTTTTTCTATCTCTAATTCACTAGTTTCTTCATTTTTAATATATTTTACTATTTTAATATTATTACTTTTATTCTCTCTTGAAGTAATTGCTAGTATTATTGCAAGTGCTATTACAGCAACACATATAATAGCTGTTATAATATAAATTATTATGCTTTTTTTCATATTTAAATTCCTCCGTTTTTCATTTGAAATTTACTCATAATCTACTACATTTATCCAATTACTTAAAAATTCTTGTTCTTCTTCTTTTCCTTTAGTCATTTGAGTTGCAGCAACTATTGGTATCCATCTTTGTATATTTGCTTTAGATATGCCTGATTTTTCTGAAAATAAATTGATATACTTTTCTGCTAATTGGTTTTTACCTTCAATAGAAAATAGTAAAAATGATCTAGCAACATCTGCCGAAGCATTTCCTTGTGTTACATGTGCCCAGTCTATTACATAAACTTCTCCATTTTCTTTTATAATTACATTACTTGGATTAAAATCTCCATGACATAATTTTGTATGATTTTTCATTCCTTCTAGTCTTTGTAATAATTCATATCTTGTATTTTCATCAATATTTATAGCATTACTTAATTTTCTTCTAAATTTGTCTTTTATTCTATTTAATAAAGGAACTGAATTTGATAATATTTTTATTTGAGTATCAACAAAAAGATTTAAATACTCATCTTCTTTTTCTGGATGTTCTTCCATTAATTTATTAAGAGGTGTACCTTCTATATGTTCTGAAACTAATGCCCATTTATTATCTATTTTTGTTACTTCTACTAGCTTTGGAACATTTAAAGATGTACTTTCTTCAACTCTTGCTTGATTTAGAGCCTCATTAAGTATATCTGCCTTTGAATAATTTTCTATAAATAATTTTATAGTTTTATTGTTATCCTTATAAACTGTTTTGGTTTTTCTTTCTGCTATTGGATTTTCTAAATTATAATACATATTTATCATCCTTTCTATATTCTATTCTTTTCCATAATAAGCTTTTAAATACATATCCTTTATTTCGCTAATTAATGGATATCTTGGATTTGCTCCTGTACATTGATCATCAAATGCTTGTTCAGACATTTCGTCTAATCTATCTAAGAAATCTTTTTCATCAATTCCGTAATCTTTAATTGTTTTCTTAATTCCTATTTTTTCTTTTAATTCCTCAATAGCTTTTATTAAATTATTTAAGCTTTCTTCGTCGTTTGCTCCACCAAATCCTAAACTTTCTGCAACTTCTGCATATCTT
>CAYMXX010000074.1:0-4561 GCA_964394545.1 uncultured Clostridium sp. | reverse complement strand
TAATCCAACCTCCCACCTCTCACATCACACATCAATCATACAAATTACAATTTATTTAATAAATAAACAGCCAAATTCAAAAAAGATGCAAAAATAATCCATAATAAATATGGCAATTGAATTAAACCTGCTACTTTGTTCTTGGAATAAAAATCTTTTATCATTAAAAAAACCAAAACTATAAGTAATAAAATCCAAATAAAAGAAAATAATCTCCATTTAAAAACAAAAAAGAATATTGACCACAAAGCATTTACAAAAAGTTGTACATAATATAGTGTAGATGATTTAGAATCTAACAGAGAATTAGATTTTAATATTCCATAAGAAACTCCCATTAGAGCATAAAGAATAGTCCAAACTATAGGAAAAAGAAAACTAGGTGGAGCCCAACTAGGTTGAATTAAAGAATTATAGTCTATATAGTTGGATGTAACAATACCAACTAATCCACCAATTAATAATGGAACAAGAATAGACTTAATATAAATTAAAATTTTATTCATAAAAACCCCCTTTTCTAATAATATAAATATATTTTAAATAATTAGGATTTATACGAATAAATTTAAATTAAAATAAGTTGGAGAAAATTTTATAAAAGATTAAAATAATTTTGACTTCCATGAAAAATATGTAGAATAGAAACATATCCGAGTACTACTATCGACTTCATAAATAACAATATAATTGTATATAGGCAGTTTTCTTAAAACTTTTTCTTTGTAAATTATTTTTGAATATCTTTCTGGAAAATGCTGTAGAGAATATATTTTACTTGAGAGAATATTGTAAAATTTTTTAGCTGTTTTTGGAGAATTTAGATTAAAAGCTATATATTTAAGTATTTGTTCTTGTTCTTTTTGAAATGAAGGAGTATAGATTATTGCATACTTTTTATTGTAGGAAATCATATTTTTCCTCCATTTCTGCACAGAATTCCTCGAAAGCACGACATTTACCGTCAGTTACTTCTTTAAGTGCTTTATCAATTTTAGAATAAAAGTCTTTTTTGAATTCCTCAAAATTAGAATAATGGTTATCAAATTTTTGAGAAATAAGTTTATCAATTCGTTCTTCTTCTTCTTTTAATGTTTTTTTAATGAGATTTTCATAAGTTGAATTGCTTAAAATCACTAAATCACTATAGCCATTTTTAGTAATATACACTGGTTCATTAGTTTCATGACAAATTTTAGAAATTTCATTATAGTTATTTCTTAAATCAGCGCAAGGTCTTATTTGTGCCATAAAAAATCCTCCTTTGAATATAATTATAAACAAATTATATTCAAATTATGATATAAAGTCAATAGTAAAATAATATTTTAAAAGTCCATGCACTTTTATTTTTCTATAACATATACTTTGATATAGAAAAATGGAGGTGCATTTATGCCATTACTCAGTATTACTGGACTTTTAGCATTTTTAAAAACAGCAATTTTTGCTTTTGGATATATATCAAACAATAGCTTATTTCCAGAACCACTTTCTCAAGAAGAAGAAACCATATATTTACAAAAATATATGGAAGGAGATGAAGAGGCAAGAAACATATTAATAGAGAGAAATTTAAGATTAGTAGCACATATTTGTAAAAAATATAATATACCAAATGTAGACAATGATGACCTTATTTCAATAGGTACAATAGGTTTAATAAAAGGAATAAACACATTTAATACAGATAAAGGAGTAAGGCTTGCAACCTATGCAGCCAGATGTATAGAAAATGAAATATTAATGCATTTAAGAAGTATAAAAAAACTTGGAGCAGAGGTATATTTGAATGAACCGATAGGAAAGGATAAAGATGACAACGAAATTGCATTAATAGATATATTAGAAAATGATGAAAAAAATATAGAAGATGAAATAGATTTAAAATTAAAGACTAAAAAGTTATATAGTAAAATGAAAGATATATTAAAAGGCAGAGAACAAACAATAATAGAACTTCGATTTGGACTACGGAGGAGAAAAACCAAAAACGCAAAATCAAATTGCATCAATGCTTCGGAATATCTAGAAGCTATGTTTCTAGAATAGAAAAAAAGGCAATAGAAAAATTAAATAGTAAATTAGCAAAAGAATTGTAATACAATTTTTTTAGCAAATTTTAAAAAAGTATTTAATAAATTTTAAGGTTATGATAATATATAAACAGTAAATGTACAAAAGAATGGAGTGATTTTAATGGCAAATATAAAATTAGATTTAACATATTCGGGAATTACAGATAAAGAAATATCTAAATACAACTCAAAAGTAGAAAAAATATATAATAACTTATTACAAAAATCAGATGATGAAAATGAATTTGTTGGATGGCTTAATTTACCAACAAACTACGACAAAAAAGAATTTAGCAGAATTAAAAAAGCAGCAAAACGAATTAGAAATAATTCACAAGTATTTGTTGTAATAGGAATAGGAGGCTCATATTTAGGAGCAAGAGCTGTAATAGAAAGTTTAACAAGTAATTTTGCAAATATGATGACAGAAGAAACAAGAAAATCACCTCAAATATTTTTTGTAGGAAATAGTATAAGTCCAAATTATATAAACGAATTAGTAGAATGTATAGGAGACAAAGACATATCTATAAATGTTATATCAAAGTCAGGAACAACAACAGAACCAGCAATTGCATTTAGAATTTTTAGAGAATACTTAGAAAGTAAATATGGAGCAGAAGAGGCAAGAGATAGAATATATATAACAACAGATAAAAAAAGAGGAGCATTAAAGCAGTTAGCAGATGAACAAGAATATGAAACATTTGTAATACCAGACAATGTAGGTGGAAGATTTTCTGTATTAACAGCAGTAGGATTGCTTCCAATAGCAGTATCAGGAATAAATATAGATAAACTAATGGAAGGAGCAAGAATAGCACAAGATGACTATGCAGAAAGAAGTATAAAATATAATCAATGCTATAAATATGCAGTTGTAAGAAATATATTATACAAAAAAGATAAAACTACAGAAATACTTGCAAATTATGAACCAAAGCTTCATTATTTTACAGAATGGTGGAAACAACTATATGGAGAAAGCGAAGGAAAAGAGCATAAAGGCATTTTTCCAGCAGGAGTAGAGTTAACAACGGATTTACATTCTATGGGTCAATATATACAAGACGGAAAAAGGAACTTGTTTGAAACAGTTATAAATGTAGAAGAAACAAAAACAGATATAAAAATAAAAAAAGATGAAGACAATTTAGATGGGTTAAACTTTTTAGCTGGAAAAACAATGGACTATGTAAATAAACAAGCAATGCAAGGAACAATAGAAGCACACGTATCTGGTGGAGTTCCAAATATAATAATAAACATAAAAAAATTAAATGAAGAAACAATAGGAGAGCTAATATATTTCTTTGAACTTGCATGTGCAATATCAGGTAGTATATTAGGAGTAAATCCATTTGACCAACCAGGAGTAGAAGCATATAAAAAGAATATGTTTAGATTGCTTGGAAAACCAGGATGTGAAGAGAAGAAAAAATAAAATAGTTTTAAGAATTTTAAGTATATAAGTATATAATATGAAAAAAAGTATATAATTTTATAGTATTAATAAGAAAATACCGAAAATTAAGAAAAGAATTAATTGACAATAATAGTAAAATTGATTATAATAATAAATAGTTAAATAATAAACGTTGAAGAGAAAGAGTAAAATAGAGGTTACTTAAAGAGAGGATTAGTGATTACGCTGAAAGCTAATCTAAGTAAACATATTTGAAAAACTACCTCGGAGTTTCTAGTTAAAAGCTAGACGTATAAAGCACGATATAGCTTTGCCTAAAGTTAAATTTAGGGTGGAACCGTGTATATGCACCCCTAATAGATTATTTTAATCTATTAGGGGTTTATGTTATTTATATAAAAATCAATTGCAAATGTTGTAGGGGCAAACTGCGTTTGCCCGTGACACTGTGAATATTAATACATTAGAAAAAAGGAGAGAAAAACATATGCTAATTTCAATAGGTTCAAGAAGTATACCGAAAATTACAGCAATAACAAGAGCATTTTCTAGATATCCAGAACTTTGGATAAATAATTCAGACAAAATAGAATATATAATAATGCCAAAAGAAGTAAGAAAAGATGAAAGTGAAGGACAAGAAAAGGATAAATTTTCTGGAGTTTCATGTAATCCAATGTCACTTTCGGAAACAATAGAAGGGGCTAAAAACAGAGCAAAAAACGCATATGAACATGCTAAGGAAAGAACACGGCACATGTAGCTTTGGAGTAGGAATAGAAGCAGGAATGTACAGTGTACCAGAAGTAGAAACAAAATATATGGATGCGAGTATATGTGCAATATATGACGGAGAAAAATATTATATAGGATTTAGTCCATCATTTGAATATCCTCAAACAGTAGTAGATAGAGTACTTCAAGGAGAAGAACTAGGATATATGGAAGATGTATTTGGAAGTACGGCAAAAGGAAGAAAAGGTGCAATAGGAGTTTTAACATCTGGTAGAGTATATAGAGACGAATTAGAAGAATATGCAGTAATTATGGCATTAAC
>CAYMXX010000073.1:0-4587 GCA_964394545.1 uncultured Clostridium sp. | reverse complement strand
AACCGCAGGATTTTAAGTCCTGTGCGTCTGCCAGTTCCGCCACATCTGCATTTCTCACTGGCAAAAAAGATTATACTACTCTTTTATATAAATTGTCAACATTTTTTTAAATTTTTTCAACATTTTTTGTTTTGTCGCTTTTGTTGGTATAGGTTGACGTGTTTTACCAGCTGTGATTTTTGTTCTCTCGGTGTATACATTAAAATTGTAGGAGAGTTTTTTAATATTCAAACCATAGTTCATTTTCTTTTAGTTCATTTATAATTTTATTGTGCTCGCTTGCAGTTTTTGTAAAATATAATTTTCCGTTTTTATCTGCCACAAAGAATATATAGTCTGTACTATTTGGTTTAAGTGCCGCTTCTATACTTGATTTACTTACCGAAGCTACTGGTCCTATTGGAAGCTTTCCTTCCATATTTGGTCCACGAGTATTATATGCATTATATGCGTCTAATTCTTTTTGATATAAATCTCTCTCTCCCATATCTACTTTTACTGCATAATATGTTGTAACATCACTTTGCAAAGCCATTCCTTTATTTAATCTATTATATATAACACTTGATACATCTTTTCTTCCATCTTCATTCATTGATTCTGCTTCTATTACAGATGCTATTGTTAATATTTCATGAACAGTATATTTACTATTATTTATTTCTTCCTTATACTCTTCCAAAACGCTTTCCATCTTATCTAGCATTTTTTCAAAAATTTCTTGCACCGTTACTTCTTTATTTTTTATTGAATACGTATCTGGAAACAAATACCCCTCTAATGGATAATAAATTTCTTCTTGTTTTATTTCATTCGATAAAAACCAATATTTATCAATTAATGAATTTATATATTTTTCATCTTCTAAAAGATTCATTACATCTTCTTGAGAATTGTCTGTTATTTCTTCTATTTTTTTTGCAAGCCATCTCATATTTTTTCCTTCTATATATGTTATACTAATTTGATTTGGATCATGCATTATTCCTGTTTGTAGCATCTCTACAATTTCTTTAACATTCATATTTTGTTTTAAATAATATGTTCCTGCTTGAAAATTTGATATTTTGTTTAGTTTTACGTACATTCTAAATGCCAACTTATTTTTTATTAGCTTATTTTCTTTTAATACATCTGCAATTTTATTTATGCCACTACCTAATGGAATAGTTACTTCAATTTCTTGTTCTTTTTTATTAACCTTTGATATTGAAGCAAAATACCAAATTAAGCCAATTATTACTATTAATAATATTAATGCTACTGCACATATAACTGTCTTTTTTATATCTAATCTTTTTACTGTTTTCATTTTTCTCCCTACTTTTCTACAATATAGTCAACTATATTTTTATAATCTTTTGTATCCATATCTTTTGTTAATTTCACACATGTTGTTATTCCAATTTCTCTTAATTTTGGTGAAAGTTCGATTACAAATCTTTTACACATTTCTTTATTTTCCATTCCATCAAAATTAATATTTACACCTTTTACTTCATTTCCACTAAATAAATTCATAACAATATCTATTATTTGTGTTCTTGTTTTATAGTCTCCTAACATTTCTTCTATTTGGTCACCCATTGATTTTAAATTTATTGTTTGCCATAATTTTATTTCTCCATTTTCATTTGTGTAATTAAATTGATTTTTATTTAAATCTATTTTTATTACTTTTGCCTCTTTCTTTTCTTCCATATCTTGTCTTACTATGTATTCGTTATCTAATTTATTTGCTTTTATATAACCTACTATTCCATTTTCTGTTCTTATTTGTCTCCAACCTCTACTTGTTGTATAATAGCAACTTACTTGTTCTCCTTTAACAACTTCTCCTACATCTTTTGATAAACTTCTTTGTTTAAATTTAATATTTGTATTTTCTGTTACAGTTGCTTTTATTAACCCTCTATTCAAACTTTCTATTACTACTCTATTAGTTTCCTCAATGTATTTAATTTTTATATTATACACTAATTCCATATCAGATATTGGTAAATATAACTTATCATTTATTTTTATAATTGCATCTAACATATTTACTTTAGAGTCATTTACATTCATTTGTTTTTTCTCTATTTCTATATTAGCTACTTTTGTATTAGATGTTGTTATAATTTGATTATATTGTTCATCATAGTATATATTTTCATCAAAAAATTTTCTTACATCCTCTTCTGACATATATACTGTTTTATTTTCATTTATATATAACATATTTTTTAATTCTTCTGTTACATTATGCTCATCTACAATTAAATTAACCACATCTTTATATTTATCTCTTTTATATCCAGGAGCAATATTTACTATAAATGCTGCTATTAATAATGCCACTACTCCAACTGTTATATTTTTTATAAATTTAAGCTTTTTAGCCTTAATTAATTTTTCTTTTAATTCCTTCACTTTATGACCTCCATATTTTAAAATAGTATACCATAAAAAATTACTCAATAAAACATATTTTTTTAAAAAATTTGTTGATATTTTTCCTTTAAAGTGTTAATATTATAATGTATATTTTGTGCATTAACGGAGAATGCTTAAATTATAAATATATTAGAAGGAGTGTTTAATTAATGGATTTTCAAGAATGGAAAGATTTTGAAGGTGGAAAATGGACAAAAGAAATAGATGTAAGAGATTTTATCCAAAAAAATTATACACCTTATGAAGGAGACTCTAGTTTCCTTGTTGGTCCTACTGATAGAACAAAAAAATTGTGGGATGAAGTTTTAAAATTATATGAAAAAGAAAGAGAAAATGGTGGTGTTTTAGATGCTGATACAAAAACTCCATCTGCAATTAATGCATATGAAGCAGGATATATTGACAAAGATTTAGAGCAAATTGTAGGTCTTCAAACAGATGCACCATTAAAAAGAGCAATTATGCCAAATGGTGGTATTAGAATAGTAGAAAAATCAGCAGAAAGCTATGGATTAAAAGTTGATCCAGAAACAGATTATATTTATCATAATCTAAGAAAAACACATAATGATGGTGTATTTAGTGTTTATACACCAGATATAAGAGCTGCTAGAAGTTCTCACTTACTTACAGGTCTTCCTGATGGATATGGACGTGGAAGAATTATAGGTGATTACAGAAGAGTTGCCTTATATGGAATAGATGCTTTAATAGCAGAAAAGAAAGAAGAATTAGACCTTCTTAATGTTGATGAATTTACTGAGGAAGTTATTCGTGGACGTGAAGAAATTTCTGATCAAATAAAAGCATTAAATGATTTAAAAGCAATGGCTGCAAAATATGGATTTGATATTTCAGTTCCAGCTAAAAACGCAAAAGAAGCTATTCAATGGCTATATTTTGGTTATTTAGGAGCTATAAAAGATCAAAATGGTGCAGCAATGAGTATTGGTAGAACATCTACTTTCTTAGATATATACTTTGAAAGAGATTTTAAAGCAGGATTACTTACAGAAGCAGAAGCTCAAGAATTAATGGATCATTTTGTTATGAAATTAAGAATGGTTAGATTTTTAAGAGCACCTGAATACAATGCACTATTCAGTGGAGACCCTGTATGGGTAACAGAAAGCATTGGTGGTATGGGAGTTGATGGTAGAACATTAGTTACTAAAAACTCATTTAGAATTCTTCATACTTTAACAACACTTGGACCTGCTCCAGAACCAAACTTAACAGTTCTTTGGTCTACAAGATTACCAGAAGGATTTAAAAGATTTACAACAGAATTATCAATAAAGACATCATCTATTCAATATGAAAACGATGATTTAATGAGAGTTACACTTGGAGACGATTATGGTATAGCTTGCTGTGTATCTGCAATGAGAATTGGTAAACAAATGCAATTCTTTGGAGCAAGAGCAAACCTTGCAAAAACATTACTTTACTCTATTAATGGTGGTAGAGATGCTTTATCCGGAAAACAAATTGCACCTAGATTTGAACCTATAACTTCAGAATATTTAGATTATGATGAAGTTATGCAAAAATTTGATACTATGATGGATTATGTTGCAAAAATTTATATAAAAGCATTAAATGCAATTCATTATATGCATGACAAATATTCATATGAAGCTTTAGAAATGGCTTTACATGATAGAGATGAAGATATTTTAAGAACAATGGCATGTGGTATAGCTGGACTTTCAGTTGTTGCTGATTCACTTTCTGCTATAAAATATGCAAAAGTAAAAGTAATTAGAGACGAAACAGGTCTTGCAATAGACTATAAAACAGAAGGAGATTTCCCTAAATACGGAAATGATGATGATAGAGTTGACCAAATAGCTGTAGATGTAGTAAAAATGTTCTTAAATAAATTACAAAAACATCATACTTACAGAAATTCAAAACATACATTATCAATTCTTACAATAACATCAAATGTTGTATATGGTAAAAATACAGGTAATACACCAGATGGAAGAAGAGCTGGAGAACCATTTGGACCAGGAGCAAATCCTCTACATGGAAGAGATGTCAATGGTTCACTTGCAGTATTAAATACAATTGCAAAACTTCCATATGAATATTCTGAAGATGGAATTTCATACACATTTGCAATTACACCAGCAGCACTTGGTA
>CAYMXX010000072.1:0-4670 GCA_964394545.1 uncultured Clostridium sp. | reverse complement strand
AATTTCAAAAATGTATATATTTTCACATTTTTGCCAAAATATATTTAGGTGAGATTATGAATATTTTAAAAATAATAGAATTATCTTTAGGGTCATTAATTATTTTGTTCTTACTTACAAAATTAATGGGAAACAGAGAAATGTCACAATTAACAATGTTTGATTATATTGTTAGTATTACAATTGGATCTATTGCAGCAGAAATGTCAACTTCTTTGGAAAATAACTTTATGGAACCTGTTGTAGCAATGCTTGTATATGGTTTTGTAACATTTTTTATCTCGTATTTAACATGCAAAAATTTGCATATTAGAAGATTTTTTACTGGTAAAACTAAAATTTTATTAGATAACGGAAAATTGTATAGAAAAAATTTTAAATCTGCTAAATTAGATTTAAATGAATTTTTAATGGAATGTAGAATTAATGGTTATTTTAATTTAAACGATATTCAAACTGCTATACTAGAACCAAATGGCAAAATTAGTTTTCTTCCAAAAAGCTCAAAAAGGCCTACTACACCAGAAGATTTAAATCTTAATCCAGAGCAAGAAAATGTTACTATTAATGTAATTTTAGATGGAATTTTGTTAAAAGAAAATTTAGAAAAAACAGGTAATAATTTAAACTGGTTAGAAAAGAATTTAAAAAAGCAAGGAATATCAGATATAAAAAATGTATTCCTTGCAACATGTGATAATCAAAATAATTTAAGCGTGTATATTAAACTAGATAAAGAAAATAAACACGGATTTTTTGAATAATTTAAGTTCCTGCTCTGTCCCAAATGTGAATTTTTGGTCATTTTGCTCCGTCCCAAAAGTTTTTCTTGCAATATTTACTTTTATCATATATAATATTCTTATATTGTTATAGGAGGTTCTTATATGAAAGTATATGATAAAGAAATATATCAAAAACAAGAAAGCATAAAGTATACAGTAATAATTATAGTAGTTTTCTTACTTGGCTTTGTTGCTGGTTATTTTGCTAATTCTTTTTCTAATACAGAACCTAAAAACAATAATAACAGCATAAGAATAGAACAAGTAAATTAATTTTATATATTATACAAAAGAAGGAGGCATGAGATATGGCAGACAGAAGACAAGGTGATAGAAGAGACGGTTCTAAGAAAGTAGCTATAACTTTGACTAATTTTATCTTTATTTTTATTATTTTCATATTAATTATTGCATCAATTTTTGGTTTTGCTTATGTAAGTGTATATGGTTATAATGTTGGCTATGAAGATGGTTATAATAAAGCTACTGAAGATTTATCTTCAAATTTTGCTACACTATACAATGACGGTTATACAGATGGTTATACTGATGGTTATAGTGCTAAATCTAACAGCTAATAATTTTAAAAGAGCATGTTGCAAAACATGCTCTTTTTTATTCTATATCTTTTTATTATTTGCTTTAAACTGCAAATATTGCTCCAAAAGCTCCAAACACTCCTGCCGAAGCTAGCCCCATTATAATTCCTGCTAAAATTACTCCTAGCATAACTGCTAAAATGCTTCTTTTAAAATCCATATCTAATATACTTGCTGCTAATGTTCCTGTCCATGCTCCTGTTCCTGGAAGTGGTATACCAACAAATATTAATAAAGCAAAAAATAATCCTGTTTTTCCAGCTTTTTCTTGAAGTTTTTTTCCACCTTTTTCGCCTTTTTCTAAACACCATTTAAAAAATTTGCCAATAATTTTTTTATCTGCTCCCCATTCTAAAACTTTTCTTGCAAACAAATAAATGATAGGAACAGGTAACATATTTCCCAATATACAAATTATATAAAGAGGAAGTACTGGAATTGCATCTCCCCATAAAGGACTTAATCCTATTGGTATTGAACCTCTTAATTCTATTAATGGTACCATTGAAATTAGAAAAACTATTAAATATTTTTTTAACATATGTATTCTCCTTTTTTATTTTTTATTTCAAGTCCTACTGGACAATGATCACTTCCAAGTATTTCTGAATATATATATGCGTCTTTTATATTCTTACTTATTCTATCAGATATTAAAAAATAGTCAATACGCCATCCTGCATTATTTGCTCTGGCATTAAACATATATGACCACCAAGTATAACATCCTTCTTCGTTTGGATATATTTTTCTAAATGTATCTGTAAAACCAGAATTCAATAAATTTTCTATTTTTCCTCTTTCTTGGTCTGTAAATCCGGCATTTTTTCTATTTGTTTTTGGATTTTTTAAATCAATTTCTTTGTGTGCTACATTTAAATCACCACATATTATTACTGGTTTTTGTTTGTCTAGTTTCATTAAATATGTTTTAAAGTCATCTTCCCAATTCATTCTATATTCTAATCTTGCAAGTTCACGTCCAGAATTTGGTGTATAACAATTTACCATATAGAACTTTTCAAACTCTAATGTTATTACTCTGCCTTCTTTATCGTGTTCTTCTATCCCTATTCCATAGGTTACGTTTATTGGTTCTGTTTTTGTGAAAATTGCTGTCCCTGAATATCCTTTTCTTTCTGCATAATTATAGTATTGATAATATCCCTGCAAATCTAATTCTATTTGTCCTTCTTGCATTTTTGTTTCTTGAATGCAAAATATGTCTGCATCTAATTGTTTAAATATATCTTCAAAGCCTTTTTTACATATTGCTCTTAATCCATTTACATTCCACGAAATTAATTTCATATGCGTCTCCTTTATATTTTTTCTTTTTTTTGGACAGACAAATTGTAGTTTGTAGGAGAGATTTCGGCATTTGGAAAATTTATTACAAATATCTGTAGGGGCGGACGACCCTGTCCGCCCGAATGCATCGCAAAAATTTCTTGAATTATAATTTTGGGTATTCCTAACGGGTTGTGGGTCGACAGAGTCGTCGACCCCTACAACATCTGCAATAATTTTAGACAAACAAATTTAATCCAACATCCCATCTCGCACCTCTCACATCTCTCCTACAAACTACAATTTAATTTTCTTTATATATTTTTAATTTT
Organism: uncultured Clostridium sp.; assembly: GCA_964394545.1. GTDB lineage: Bacteria > Bacillota > Clostridia > TANB77 > CAG-508 > CAG-452. The sequence continues at coordinate 1,664 of CAYMXX010000072.1, read as the reverse complement.
ACTAATGTACTATATATTTTTGTTCCAAATGGTATCATATATATATCTTCTTTTGTTAGCATCTTCATTGCAAGTACTAATGCTAGATATACCAAAACTCCTACACATATAGCTATAACTGTTGATATTGCATTTCCTAGTGAACTTATTATTACTTTATATACTAAATAAACTATAATTCCCATAACTACTGATGCAAAAATAGGTTTAAGTACATGTTCTTTTAAATTCATGTTCAGTTTTATTTCTTTTCTTAAATAGTACATACATATTACAAACAATATTACTTGACATGCTATTGAACTAATAACAGCACCTAATATATTTATTTTCGGATTACTAATTAGCACAATATTTAATACTAATTTTACAACTCCACCAATTGCTAATGCTATTGCTGGAACATGTACTTTTCCAAAGCCATATAATCCACCTTCTACAACATAATTTAATGATACAAATATCATTGTTATTGTACTTAAAATTAATATATTAGCACCATTTGAAGCTGCTGGATAAATTAGCTTTAATATTGGTTCTGCAAGCGCTACTAATCCTGCTGCACATGGCATTATTAATAAAATTGATGCAAAGAAGGAAAATGATAATCTTTTATTTACTGTTGCATAATCTTTTACTGATATTGCAGAAGATATTGCAGGCACTAGTGCTGTGCAAAAAGCTCCTGTTATCGCAAGCGGAAGATGTATTATTGTTACTACTTTTGATAATGTTCCTGATAATTCCATTGCTTTTGCCTCTAAAACTGCTTTTCCACCTTCTAAAATTCCAGAAAATGCAGTTTGTATACAATTGCTTATTGTAACTGTATCTATCATATTATTTATAACTGATATTAATGAACCAATTGTCATCGGTATTGATATTGCAAATATAGTCTTTATAAGTTTTCCTGTGGTTTTATCTTCTTGCTCTGCTGTTTGTGCTTCGCACTCTGCCATAATACCTTTTTTTCTTCTTTTGTAGAAGATAAATAAATATGTAAAAGAAATCACAATAGAAAGTGTTGTAGAAAGATTTCCTCCTGCAGCCATTATTGCTGGATCTTTTCCTGTTAATGAATATACAAATGTAATTGTAAGTACACAATTAAAAAATTGTTCTAATGTTTGAGATACACTTGTAGCTTTCTGGCTACCAAGTCCTGCAAAATATCCTCTTAAAACAGCAGAAGATGCAACAAACATAATTGCTGGTGCTAAAACCATTAAAACATATTTTACATCTGGTACATTTAATATGTATTTTGATATTATATCTGCTCCCAAAAATAACACCAATGAGAAAAATGCCCCAATTAATGTAAATATTTTTAAAGAAGTTTTAAAAATTCTATAAGCTCCTTTGTGGTCTCCTTTTGCAACTCTTTCTGATACCAATTTAGAAATTATTGTAGGTATTCCAACCGAGGATAGTGTAAGTAATAGTGAATACACTGTATATCCTGCATCATAATAACCATTTCCAATATCTCCAAAACCATCTATATTAATTATTACCAATCTGTACACAAATCCTAGTACTTTTATAAGAATTTGTGCAATCATAAGCATAGCAACATTTTTCATAAATGATGTACTTTTTTCTTTTTTTATTTTTTCTACTTTTTCCATTTGTACCTTCCTCTATTTTTTAATATTTAT
>CAYMXX010000071.1:0-4767 GCA_964394545.1 uncultured Clostridium sp. | reverse complement strand
TATCATTTTTTACTATTTGTTCTGGTGTTCCTGTTGCAACTATTTCTCCACCATTATCTCCGCCTTCTGGTCCTAAATCTATTATGTGGTCAGCTGTTTTTATTAAATCTAAATTGTGTTCAATTACAACAATTGTATTTCCTGTATCCACTAATCTTTGAAGTATATCTACTAGTTTATGAACATCTGCTATGTGTAGACCAGTTGTAGGCTCATCTAATATATATAATGTTTTTCCAGTTGGCCTTTTAGATAATTCTGTTGCAAGTTTTATTCTTTGAGCTTCTCCTCCTGAAAGAGTTGTAGAAGGTTGTCCAAGTTTTATATACCCAAGTCCAACATCATATAGTGTTTGGATTTTTTGTTTTATTTTTGGTACATTTGCAAAAAACTCTAAAGCTTCTTCTACTGTCATTTCTAATACATCTGATATACTTTTGCCTTTGTATTTTACTTCTAATGTTTCTTTGTTATATCTTTTGCCTTTACATACTTCGCATGGCACATACACATCTGGTAAAAAGTGCATTTCTATTTTTAGAACTCCGTCACCTTGGCAAGCTTCACATCTTCCTCCAGCTACATTAAAACTAAATCTTCCTTTTTGATATCCTCTTAATTTTGCTTCATTTGTATTTGTAAATATATCTCTTATATAATCAAATACTCCTGTATATGTTGCTGGATTAGAGCGTGGTGTTCTACCTATTGGTGATTGGTCTATATTAATTATTTTATCTATGTTTTCTATTCCAAGTATTTCTTTACATTTTCCACCTTTTTCTGATGAACCATATAATTGCTTTGCTAAATTCTTATATAAAACCTCATTTATAAGCGAACTTTTTCCTGAACCTGAAACACCTGTTACACAAGTAAATACTCCTAATGGTATTTTTACATCTAAATTCTTTAAGTTATTTTCTTTTGCTCCTTTTATAGTAATACTAACTGGTTTCGCTTTTCTTCTTGATTTAGGAACAGCAATTTTCTTTCTGCCACTTAAGTATTGTCCAGTAATAGAATCTGTAACTTCTTTTATTTCTTCAGCAGTTCCGTTGAGCTATTACATTTCCTCCATGCACACCTGCACCTGGTCCAATATCTATTACCATATCTGCTGCATACATAGTATCTTCGTCGTGTTCTACCACTATTACGGTATTTCCTAAATCTCTTAATCTTTTTAATGTTTCTAAAAGTTTGTCATTATCTCTTTGATGCAAACCTATACTTGGTTCATCTAATATATATAATACACCTGTTAGTCCAGAACCAATTTGTGTTGCTAAACGAATTCTTTGTGCTTCACCACCAGATAAAGTTCCTGCAGACCTAGAAAGTGTTAAGTATTCCAACCCTACATCTATTAAAAATTGAAGTCTTGCATCTATTTCTTTTAAAATTTGTTCTGCAATCATTTTTTTAGTTTTACTTAATTGCAATTCATTTAAATATTTTTTTATTTTATTTATAGGCATATCTGTTAGTTCTTGAATGTTCTTTGTTCCAACAGTTACAGATAGGCTTTCTTTTTTTAGTCTTGCTCCATTACAGCATTCGCAATGGCTATTGCTCATATACATTTCATAAAAGCTTCTCATTCCTTGTGATTTTGTTTCTCTATAACGTCTATCTAATGTTGGTATTACTCCTTCAAATGGAGATGTAAACTTTCTTGTTCCAGCTGCAGATTGATATTCAAAGTCTATTTTTTCTGTTCCTGTTCCATATAATATTTTATTTAAAAAGTCTTTTGGTAATTTTTTAATTGGAACATCTTTTATTTTTACACCATAATGTTTAGCAATACTTTCAAAATACATTTTAGCCATTGTATCACCTTTTTTCATGGTACTTGCACCAAAGGCTTTTACTCCATCATATAAAGTTTTGTTTCTATCTGGTATTATTAAATCTTCATCTATTCTCATTAAATAGCCAATTCCTAAACACTCTGGACAAGCTCCAAATGGATTATTAAAAGAAAACATTCTAGGTGATAATTCTTCAAAACTAATATTACAATCTGGACAAGCATAGTTTTGACTAAATAGTAATTCTTCCTCTTTTCCTACTACATTAATTAATACTAAATTATTAGCATGTTTAAAAGCTACTTCCACACTTTCTGTTAATCTACTTCTAATATCGTCTTTTATAACTAATCTATCTACTATTATATCTATATTATGTTTTTTCTTTCTATCTATTTCTATATCGTCTGTTAGTTCATAAACTTGTCCATCTATTCTTACTCTAACAAATCCTTCTTTATTAAAATCCTCTAAAAGTTTTGTGTATTCACCTTTTCTGCCTCTTATTACAGGTGCAAGAACTTGAATTTTTGTGCCTTCTTCTAATTCCATAAGAGCATCTACAACTTGGTCTATTGTTTGCTTTTCTATTTTTTTACCACAGCTAGGACAGTGTGGTACACCAATTCTTGCATATAGTAAACGAATATAGTCATATATTTCTGTTACTGTTCCAACTGTAGAACGTGGATTTTTAGAAGTTGTTTTTTGGTCAATAGAAATTGCTGGAGATAGACCTTCTATTAGTTCTACATTAGGTTTTTCCATTAAACCTAAGAATTGTCTTGCATAGCTTGATAAACTTTCTACATATCTTCTTTGCCCCTCTGCATATAAAGTATCAAATGCCAAAGAAGACTTTCCGTGAACCAGAAAGTCCTGTTATTACAACTAATTTATCTCTTGGTATTGTTAAATTTATATTTTTTAAATTGTGCTCTTTAGCACCTTTTATTATTATATTATCGTTCATTATATTTATATTGCCCCCATTATTTAAAAATTATAAATATTATACCACATATATTAAAAAAATAAAAGTGGAATTAAACTGTTAATTCCACTTTTATTTTTCTTACTTTTTTCTAAAGAATCTGTCAATTTCAAATCCATGGTTCCCATATTGTTCAACCATTGTTTTTATATAATCTGAATAATATGGAACTGCTACCGTAATGCTTGTAGCTTTAGCGAAATTGCCGACTTTTATTGCACCTAGTTCTATAACCATAAAGTCAACCATATCTTCACAAGACGACTTTCTAAAGTCTGAAAATAGGTAGTTTTCCATTATATAGTTATATGCTAGTTCTTGATGTAACCGGGCATTTTCAGTCATGGCAAGCTCGGTTCCATCTGGGAGAATAAAGCCGTAATACAGCAAAACTCTCACTCCTTTCAAAAATTTTCAATCCTAATCTTATCATATTATGTCAATTTTGGCAAGACATGTTTTTCTTAAGCAAAACACTGGCTTACTCAAAATTCCCCCTTCTTTCTGTAAGAAGGGGGTTTTTATTTTATAGTAGTTTTTCTAACTCTTTTATTTTATCTCTTAACTCTGCTGCTTTTTCAAACTCCATACTTGTTGCATGTTTTAGCATTTCATCTGTTAATTTTTTAATTATATCTTCTAAACTCTCATCTTTTCCAATTTCATATTTAGAACTTACATCTTCTACTATTGTTGCTTTAATTGCCTCTCTTACAGATTTTTTAATAGTTTGTGGTACAATATTGTGTTCTTTATTATATTCCTCTTGTATTGCTCTTCTTCTGTTTGTTTCTGATATTGCTTTTTCCATACTTTCTGTAAGTTCGTCTGCATACATTATTACTTTTCCTTCTGAATTTCTTGCTGCTCTACCTACTGTTTGTATTAAGGAACGTTCACTACGAAGAAAGCCTTCTTTATCTGCATCTAAAATTGCAACAAGAGAAACCTCTGGTATATCTAGTCCTTCTCTTAAAAGGTTAATCCCTACTAAGACGTCAAATTCCCCAAGTCTTAAATTTCGTATTATTTCCATTCTTTCTAGTGCTTTTGTATCTGAATGCATATAGTTTACTTTTATATCTAAACTTTTTAAATATGCTGTCAAATCTTCTGCTTGTTTTTTAGTAAGTGTTGTAACTAATACTCTTTCCTTCTTCTTTTCTCTAATCCTTATTTCATTAATCAAATCATCTATTTGATTTTCTACTGGCTTTACTTCTATTTTTGGATCTAGCAACCCAGTAGGTCTTATAATTTGTTCAACTATGTTTTCCTTTGAATTTTCTTTTTCATAGTCTGCTGGTGTAGCACTTACAAATACGCATTGATTAATTTTTTGTTCAAATTCATTAAATTTAAGTGGTCTATTATCAAATGCTGAAGGTAATCTAAATCCATAATTAACTAAAGATTCTTTTCTTGCTCTATCCCCATTATACATTGCTCTTACTTGTGGAATTGTAGCATGTGACTCATCTATAAACAGTAAAAAGTCATCTGGAAAGTAATCAAATAAAGTATATGGTGCAGAACCTGGCTTTCTACCACTTATATGTCTTGAATAATTCTCTATTCCTTGACAAAAGCCTGTTTCTATAAGCATTTCTATATCAAAATTTGTTCTTTCTTCTATTCTTTGAGCTTCTATTAATTTGTTTTGAGATTTAAAATATTTTACTCTTTCGGCTAATTCTTCTTCTATTGTTTTTATTGCATTTTTTAGTTTTCCTTCTCCTGCAACATAATGTGAATTTGGACCTATTAAAACGTGGTTTCTAGTTCCTATTGGCTTTCCTGTTAAAGGATTTATTTCTGATATTTTTTCTATTTCATCTCCCCAAAACTCTACTCTTAAAGCACTTTCTTCTTGGTTTGAAGGATAAATTTCTAAAATATCACCTTTTGCTCTAAAATTTCCTCTTTTAAAATCCATTTCGTTTCTGCTATATTGCA
>CAYMXX010000070.1:0-5022 GCA_964394545.1 uncultured Clostridium sp. | reverse complement strand
TCTCTTAACATTCTTGGCATATTTTCGTAAAAGCCTCCACCTGTTATGTGTGATATTCCTTTTACTTTAACTTCTTCTATTAATTTAAGTATTGGTTTTACATATATTTTTGTTGGCTCTAGCAATGCTTCTCCTACTGTTTTTCCTAGCTCTTCTACATATTCTTTTAGGTTTTCTTTGTTTACATCAAATACTTTTCTTACTAATGAAAATCCATTTGAATGTACTCCAGATGAAGCAAGTCCTATTACTTTATCTCCAACTTCTATTGTTTTGCTGTCTATTATTTTCTTTTTATCTACAACTCCAACACAAAATCCTGCTAAGTCATATTCATCTTCTGGATAAAATCCCGGCATTTCTGCTGTTTCTCCACCTACTAGGCTACAATTTGCTTTTTTGCATCCTTCTGCTACACCTGTAACTATTGTTGCTACTTTTTCTGGTATGTTTTTTCCAAGTGCCATATAGTCTAAAAAGAACATAGGGCTTGCTCCTGTGCATATTACGTCATTTACACACATTGCTACACAGTCTTGTCCTATTGTATCGTGTTTATCCATTAAAAAAGCCAATTTTAGTTTTGTTCCTACTCCATCTGTTCCGGAAACTAAAATTGGTTCTTCCATTCCTTTTATTTGTGGCGCATAAAGCCCACCAAATCCACCTATGTCTGATATAACTGCATTCGTATATGTTGATTGAACTGCTTTTTTCATTAGTTGTACACCTTTGTATCCTGCTGTAACATCTACTCCTGCTGCTTTGTAACTTTCGCTAAAACTTTTTTCCATTACAAATCTCTCCTTTTACCGATTTGCAATTATTATATTATATAGTAGTTTTTTTTTCAACATTTTTTGCATTTATTTTTATTGTTTTTTTGGCAATTTTTATTGACATTTATTTACATTTTGTTTATAATACTTCTTAAGAAATAGGATAAGCAGGAATGTGGCTTTGTCATCTCTTTATACATATAATAAGGAGGTGATGCTTATGGTAGAAGGAACTATGCTATATATAATTTTTTTACTTTTTACTGCACTTGTTGTAGTAACCATAATTGCTATTGCCTTAATTATAGTTTTGGCTATAATTACTTGCAAATAAAAGCAAAATCACATCTCTGCCAGTCATTAGAGATGTGATTTCAATATCCTCGATGACAACCACATTTTTGTGGAGTCCTATTTCTATTTTTATTATACCATATATTTACATTTTGTAAATACCTTTTTGGCAATTATTTTAATTTTGCTATTATTGCTTTTGTTGTTATTCCTTGTTCTTCAAACATTTTCTCGTGTTCTGTTTTTATATTATTTTCCCATATTGGTTCTCTATGTAAATTTTCTGTTTTCTTTACAATTTCAAATCCTGTTTCTTCTAAATATCTTATTGTTGCTTTATATAATTCATAATCATCTGTTTTAAAATATATTTCTCCACCTGTTTTTAGAAATATTTTGTATTTTTCTAATTGCTTTGTATGTGTTAATCTCTTTTTGTTATGTCTAGGTTTTGGCCAAGGATTACAAAAATTAATATATATTCTTTCTACTTCATCTTTTTCGTTTAATATGTTTTGTATTATTTCTATTTCATATGCAGTTAAAAGAACATTATCTATTTCTCTTTGTTTTTCTAAATATTCTTTTTCTACATTTCTTTTTGCTAAACCTAATACTTCGCTTTTTATATCTATTGCTAAATAATTTATTTGTGGATTTTGGCTTGCAAGTTTTGCTATAAAACTTCCTTTCCCACAACCGAAGTTCTAAGTGCAAAGGTTTATTTTTTTCTTTAAAGGCTTTATGCCATTTTCCTAGGTTTTGAGTTGCATCATCTATAAAAAATTCGCTCTCTGCAAGCTCTTCTCTAACCCACGGTTTTCTTCTCATTCTCATTTTTTGTTTCCTCTTTTTCTTCTATTTTTTTACTCCATTTATCTATATAATATCTACGAATGATTGCAAGGTTTGTAAACATTCTTCCTACAAATACTACTATTGCTGCTAAATAAATGTCTACATTTAGTTTTACTCCTAACCATGTTAATAATATTGAAAGCACTGCATTTCCAAAGAATCCTGATAAAAATACTTTTAAATCAAAATTTCCTTTTAAAACTGATGTTATTCCTCCAAATACAGAATCTAAGGCTGCAATTATTGCTATTGCTAAATACCCCGAATATGTGTATGAAATTACTGGCGCATTTATTCCTATTAGTGCCCCTATTATACATCCTATTATAATTGCTATTGCTATCATCATTTTCCCTCCTATTGTGCATATTCCATGCTTAAATTTCCTTCGTATTTATTTATTACTATATTCTTCTCTCTTTTAAGTGTTACGTCTTTTCCTTCTGCAAGTTTTGTATCTATATAACCATATTGTTTTTTTGAAAGTCCACTTTCTAAATATTTTTGATTTCCTATTGCTTTTACAATATATGGTGAAACAAGCTTTTCCTGTCCATTTATTCGAATAAATGTATTGCTAATATCTACTATATATGTATCATACACTATTCTTTGGTCATTTATAGATATTGCTTCTGCTCCTGCTTCTTTTAGCTCATTTACTAGTTCCCTTAAATCTTCTGACCAAATCCTTTGATTTTCTGTATCTGTTAAAGTTATTACAACCCCTTCTCCTGTTACCGTGTTTTTTCCTAATATGTTGTTAAACTGTTCTAACTCTTTTGCTAATACTTCTGATGCTTCTGTATTATCTACTATTGTTTGTTCATATTCTGAAATTTTTTTATTTACCTCTTCTAACCTTTTATTTGTTTCTTCTGTTTTTTGCTTAAAATTTGTTACCTCTGTTCTTAATTCATCTTCTCTCATATTTTCTAATGATGTAAAATCTGTTTGTTTGACGGTTTTGAATTGAATGAATATAACAGCTGTTAATATTAACACTACTAAACCTATTGTTATTGTTATTGTTATTTTTCCTTTTTTCAACTATTCTTCACCTCTTGTTAGGTATTCTGAATTATATACTCCCTCATATTTTGGAAGTGTTATTTTTTCTGATTTTTGAACATATACTTGAACTCCTGCATTAGCCAATATCTCTAAATACCCTCCTGGTCTATTTAATGCATAATCCATTCTTTCTGGATAGCCTATTGCTTGTATTGTTATTGGTACTGATACTATTTCTCCATTTATTCTAATTATATTTCCATCACAAAGTATTGATGTTTTGCTTGTTATTCTTTGGTCATTTATTGCAATTGCATCTGCTCCTGCATTAAATAATTCATTTACTATATATGTTAAATCTCCTTCATGGACTAAATAATCACTTACATTTAAAACTTCTGAACCATTTATTTCTCTATTATCATCAAGTTTTATTATAAATCCTTGCCCTGTTACTTCTGTTAATCCTAATAGTTTTCTATCTTCTTTTATTTCTATTTCTGTATTACTATCTGTCTCACTATTTTGTGTTGCTTGATTTCTTACTTCTTCTAGTTTTTTTTCTGCCTCTTCTAGTTTTTTGTATGCAGTATTGTACTCTTCTTGACTTTTTAAAAATTCATCTTTTAATCCACTATTATCACTTATTCCTGTCCCAACTGTACTTGTAGCACTTTCTATCGTTCTAATTTGAACGGCTATTGATATTGTTAAAACCATACAAACTATGCCTAAAATTATTGCTATTTTGTTCTTTTGCAATTTTTTCACCTCTTTATACTTTTTCCCTAAATACTGCTTTTTCCGTACCTTGAAAATATATTACTCCTTCTTTTTCTTTTTCTTGTTCAATAATATATTCTATTTTTAACATTTTTATATTAATATTTGTTAGCTCTCCAAAATCTACTGTCTTTTTTTCGCTTGGTATTATTATTTTATAATTTTCTATATCAGATATATCAATTTCTGTAATTATCTCTCCAACGGATGTGGTTCTTGCTATTTCCATTATTTTTATTATATTCTCTAATTCTTTTAAATCTTCTACTCCTAATCTATTACCCTCTTTTATGTCTTCAATTGGTGTTTTTATTCCAGTAATTACAGGAAGCTCTAATGGTTCTTGTGAAATTTCTAACATATATCCTTGATTATTTATATATACATATCCATTTGCAAATTTAAGCATATATGTTGCTACTCTTTCTGTTATTTCTAAATTTATTGTTCCAGATATACTTCTACTTACTTTTACATTTTCTATGTATGGATTTTGTTTTACATCATCTTTTATTTTTTTATTTGACATTTTAAACATGTTCTCATCTTTTTTTATTCCAGATAGATTTATTATCTCTTGTTCAGATATTTTATTGTTATTTGTTACTGTAATTTTGTTTATATTAAATACACTTGATAGCATAAATAAAATTATTGCTGTTATTAATAATATTAATAAGATTATCCATTTTACTATTTTTAATTTTATATTCTTCTTTTTTGTTTTTTTATTTAAACTATTTTTTTTCTTGCTAGCATTTTTAGTTTCTATTTTCTTTGTCTGTTTGCTTTTCGTTTTGTTAGTATTTTTTTTTGTTTTAGTAGTTTTTTTATTTGTTTGTTTTTTTGGTTCTTCTTTTATTGTCATACCTATAACTATTTCATTATCTAAGTTTATTATTTCATTATCTTTATTTTCATTTTTCTTTTTATTTGAATTTGTTTTTTTGTTTTTTGATTTTTTAGTTGTATAAAATGAATCTATAGTTTGTCCTTTTGACTTTCTCATTAAAACTTTTCCCCCATAAAATTGGATATATTTTTATATTGATGGACGACCAATGGTCGCCCACTACAATTTGTTTTAGAACTTTTACTTATTCTTTTTCTTCTAAATGTATGCTGGCACCAATTATATTTAATTTTTTATCTAGCGCTTCATAACCTCTTAATATATGTTCAATATTATTTACCTTTGTTTTTCCTTTTGCTACAAGTCCTGCTAAAACTAATGTTGCCCCTCCTCTTAAATCTGTTGCTTCTACTGTTGTTCCTACTAATTTTTTTGTTCCTT
>CAYMXX010000069.1:0-5038 GCA_964394545.1 uncultured Clostridium sp. | reverse complement strand
CTAATTTAAATATGCTAGAAAATTTGGTACAAAATGTTGGAGCCACAGAAAAAAAATTAATGAGCAATTTTTGGCCAGGTCCTTTAACTATAATATTAAATAAAAACAAATGTATTCCCTACAACGTAACAGCTGGACTAGAAACAGTAGGTATAAGATTTCCAAGTAATAAAATAGCACAACAATTAATAGAATTTTCTAATTTACCTATTGCAGCTCCAAGCGCAAATATATCGGGTAAACCTAGTGGAACAAAAATAGAGGATATAATAGAGGAATTAGATGGAAAAGTTGATTATATATTAGATGCAGGAATAACGGATATTGGAGTAGAATCAACAGTTATAAGAGTTGTAGATGATGTTGTTCATATATTAAGACCGGGAAAAATAACAAAAGAGGATATAGAAAAATTAGGTATAAAAGTGGAAGTGGAGAAACAAATAATGGAAGAGTGTAAACCAGATGAAAAGGTAATGTCTCCAGGTATGAAATATAGACATTATGCTCCAAACACAAAATGCTTATTAGTATATAGTAATAATAATGAAAAACTTATAGATAAAATAAATGAAGAAATAGAATTAGAAAAAAATGTATTAGTTTTAGGAAAAACAAGTAATTTGAAAAAATATAGAACAGAAAACAAATTAGATATGGGAGAAACATTAGAAGAAATAAGCCAAAATATTTTTACACTTTTAAGAAAAGTAGATGCGTATAATGTAGATTTAGTAATTATAGAAGGCGTAGAGAAAAAAGGATTAGGGCTTGCTATAATGAATAGGCTAATTAGAGCATGTGAACACAATTACATAGAGATTTAATTAGGTGGATTATAATCCACCTAAAATTTTTTCTCAAAAACTAGATTTTTCTAGGCAAATACTTGACAAAAGTGAAAAAATAGTGTAAAGTAATATAGCATTACGTTTTTTAATAAGAACTAGGTGCAAATATACTAATGAAAAGCGGGAAATGCAAGTATCCCTAAATAAATGTAAAGGAATAGTAATTATGGAGAAAAATGTTAAAGTAAGTATGCTTTGCGAAGTATATGGAAATCTATTAACTAAAAAACAATTAGCAATTTTGCAAGATTACTATGACAAAGATTTATCTCTATCGGAAATAGCGCAAAATCAAGAAATTACAAGACAAGCAGTAAGAGATATAATAAAGAAGGGAGAGAATAAACTTTTCGAATTGGAAGAAAAGCTTGGAATTATGAAAAAGACATTTAAACAAGAAGAAAAAATAGCAATTATATTATCAGAGCTTACAAAAATTCAAAAAAGAAGTACAGACAAACAAATAGCACAAATCTTAACACATGTAAAAAAAGAACTAAACTGTTTAGTATAGGGAGGTAAAGATATGGCATTTGAAGGACTATCCTCAAGACTGCAATCAATTACAAGAAAACTTGGAGGAAAAGCAAGAATTACAGAAAGTGATTTAAAAGAGGTTATGCGTGAAGTTAAACTTGCTCTTTTAGAAGCTGATGTTAACTACAAGATTGTAAAAGAATTTGTTTCAAGTGTAGAGCAAAAGGCTTTAGGTCAAGATGTGCTAAAATCTTTAACGCCAGGACAGCAAGTTATTAAAATAGTAAGAGACGAAATGACAGAACTTTTAGGAGGAACTTTGAGTAAAATTAATTTTACACCAAATCCTCCAACGATAATAATGCTAGTAGGTCTTCAAGGTTCTCGGAAAAACAACAACAGCAGGAAAACTTGCTAATCTTTTAAGAAAACAAGGCAAAAAACCATTACTTGTTGCATGTGACGTATATAGACCAGCAGCTATAAAACAATTACAAGTAGTTGGAAGCCAATTGAATATACCAGTTTTTGCAAACGAAAGTACAAAAGATGTAGTTTTAATTGCAAAACAAGCATTGAGTATGGCAATGTCAAAATTAAATGATGTAGTTATACTAGATACAGCAGGAAGACTTCATATAGATGAAGAACTTATGCAAGAGTTAAAAAATATAAAATCAAATGTAAAACCACACGAAATACTATTAGTAGTAGATTCCATGACTGGTCAAGATGCAGTAAATGTGGCACAAAGTTTTAACGAAAATTTAGGAATAGATGGAGTTATACTTACAAAGTTAGATGGTGATACTCGTGGTGGTGCAGCACTTTCAGTTAAAAAAGTTACAGGAAGACCAATAAAATTTGCAGCAACAGGAGAAAAACTTAGTGATATAGAAGAATTTCATCCAGATAGAATGACATCTAGAATACTTGGAATGGGAGATATGCTTTCTGTAATAGAAAAAGCAGAAGAGGCATTTGATTTAGAAGAAGCAGAAAAACTTGAAAAGAAGCTAAAAAAACAAGAATTTGATTTGGATGATTATTTAACTCAATTAAGGCAAATGAAAAAAATGGGTTCATTCTCATCAATTTTAAAAATGATTCCAGGTATGAACAAATTTGGAGATATAAAAGTTGATGATAAGGAATTTGTAAGAATAGAAGCTATAATATGTTCAATGACTAAAAAGGAAAAACAAAATACAAAGCTATTAAATGCAAGTAGAAGACAAAGAATTGCAAAACGGAAGTGGAACTCAAGTATCAGATATAAATAAATTTATAAATTCATACGAAATGACAAGAAAGCTTATGAAAAAAATGCAAAACAATAAAGGTGGAATGAAAAACATGATGAAAAATATGGACATTAATTCACTAAAAGGTATGAAATTTTAGTATAATAGAATTAAAAATTCTATTATACTAAAGGCTATAATCGCTATTGCCTTTGAGATTTCCTAATTTTATTCGGAAACTCAAATCGTCGAGAAGAAAAGCGGTCAAGCCACTTTTCTTACAGATATTAATTTTTTAAATTTTAATATAAAGAATATAAAAGGAGGAAAAAAACATGGTAAAAATAAGACTACAAAGGGCTGGTAAGAAAAAAGCACCATTTTATCACATTGTAATTGCTGATTCTAAATCACCAAGAGATGGAAAAATAATCGAACAAATAGGAACATATAACCCAATGACAGAACCATCTGAATTAGTTTTAGACAGAGAAAAAGTAGAGCAATGGATAAAAAATGGAGCAAAACCAACAGATACAGTAAAACGTTTAATAGAAAAGGAGGCAAAATAGTATGAAAGAAACATTAGAACTAATAATAAATAGTTTAGTAAATGATAAAGAATCAGTTTCTATTAATGAGATAGACGGAGAAAAATCTGTTATATTTGAAGTAAAAGTAGCTGAAAATGATATGGGTAAAGTAATTGGTAAAGAAGGAAGAATAGCAAAAGCTATAAGAACAATTATGAAATCATTAGCGGCAAAAGAAGAAAAAAGAATTACAATAGAATTTATTGATTAAGGTATAAAATATGGAAGAATATTTTGAAATTGGTCAAATAGTTAATACATCTGGATTGAAAGGAATTTTAAAAATAAAACCATTCACAGATGATATTAAAAAATTTAATAATTTAAAAACAATATATATAAAAACTAAAAATGGTCTAAAAGAGTTTAAAATTGAACAAGTAAGATATGTAAAAAATATGGTAATGCTTAAATTATCTGGAATAGATACATTAGAAGAAGCAGAAAAATATAGAAATTTATATATTAAAATTTTAAGAGATCAAGAAGAAGAGTTAGAAGAAGGTTTTTACTATGTAGTAGATATTTTAGGTTGCAAAGTAAATACAGATGCAAACCAAGAATTAGGCAAAGTAGTAGATGTTTTCCAAACTGGAAGTAATGATGTATATGTTGTAAAAGATGAACAAGGTAAACAAGTTTTATTGCCAGCAATTAAGCAGGTAATAAAAAATGTGGATATAAAAAATAAAATTATAACTGTTCATTTATTAGAAGGTTTAGTATGAAAATTGATATACTTACACTTTTCCCACAAATGTTTGAACCATTAAAGCAAAGCATTTTAGGAAGAGCGATAGAAAATAATTTAATAGAAATAAATTTAATTAATATTAGAGATTTTTCTAAAGATAAGCACAAAAAAGTTGATGATACACCTTATGGTGGTGGTGCAGGAATGGTAATTAAAGCAGACGTTGTATATGATGCATTTAAATCTGTAAAATCAGAAAATGCCAAAACAATATTTTTATCACCACAAGGAAGTACATTGGACCAAAATAAGGTGCAGGAATTATCAAACGAAAGTCATTTAATACTTCTATGTGGACATTACGAAGGAATAGATCAAAGAGTATTAGATGAAATAGTAGATGAGGAAATATCAATTGGAGACTATGTTTTAACAGGTGGAGAACTACCAGCAATGGTGCTAGTAGATGCTGTTAGCAGATATGTAGATGGAGTTATAAGTAAAGAATCTGTAAAAGAAGAATCTTTTTCAAATGGTTTGCTTGAATATCCACAATATACAAGACCAGAAATATTTTTAAATAGACAAGTACCAGAGGTTTTAAAATCTCGGAAATCATAAAGAAATTGAAAAATGGCGTAAACAAAAAGCCATAGAAATAACAAAACAAAAAAGACCAGATTTATTAAGAAAGGAGATTATATAATGGACATAATCAAATCAATCGAGCATGAACAAATGAAAAATAAAATTCCTTACTTAAAAGTAGGAGATACAGTAAAAGTTCATGTAAGAGTTAAAGAAGGAAACAGAGAAAGAATACAAGTATTCGAAGGAATAGTAATTAAAAAACAAGGTGGAGGAGTAAACGAAACATTTACAGTAAGAAGAGTTTCTTATGGAGTAGGTGTAGAAAAAACATTTTTAATTCATTCACCAGCAGTAGAAAAAGTAGAAGTTATAAGAGTAGGTAAAGCAAGAAGAGCAAAATTATTCTACTTAAGAGACAGATTAGGAAAATCTGCTAAAACTAAAGAAAAAGTAGGCGCAAGAATTGAAACTAAAGAGCTTACTATAAAAGAAGAATTAGTAGAAGAACCTGTACAAGAAGAAGTTGCACCAGTTGCAGAAGTAGAAGAAACAGCAACACAAGAAGAACCAAAAGCAGAATAATAAAAA
>CAYMXX010000068.1:0-5168 GCA_964394545.1 uncultured Clostridium sp. | reverse complement strand
ATGCATTCGGGCGAATGCAATTCGCCCCTACAACGTTTGCAATAATTTTAGGCAAATAATTTTGGTTCGGGTCGCCCAGGAGTGCGACCCTTACAGGCATTTGCAATTTGTTTCGTATTTGCAATCCGGAACAATTTAAGGACAGTCCCTTTTTGTTCCTACAAATTATAATTTAATTAATTTTTCTATTTCTTCATATATTTTGTCTTCTACATATTTTACAGAAACTTTTTTTGCATTCTGTCCCATCTTTTCTAGTTTATTTTTATCTTTTAGCATTTCTTCTACTGTACTAGATAATGTTTCTGCATTTAAGTCCTTGTCTAATATTATTTTTGCTGCTCCAACTTTCTCTAATACTTTTGCATTGTATTCTTGATGGTTTTCTGTTGCAAATGGAAATGGAATAAATATTGCTGGTTTTCCTATTTTGGCTATTTCTGTAATAGTCATTGCTCCACTTCTTGAAACTATTACATCTGCTATATTCATTACTTCTTCCATATTATAAATATATGGTATGATTTTTACATTTTTAATTTTATCTATATTTATTTTTTTATTTTTTAACTGTTCTTTTATTATATCATATTGCTTAGCACCTGGTGCCCATATTATTTGGTAATTTTTATTTAGCTTATTTTCTACAATCTCTTGCAAAGTCCCATTAATAGTTTTAGCTCCTTGACTTCCTCCAAAAACTAAAATAACTGGTAATTCACTATTTAATCCTATTTCTTTTTTCATTATATCTTTTTGTGCTTGTGACATTGTTATTCCTTTTATTTTTGTTGGAGTTCCCGTTACTACTACATTTTTTGCTTTTGTTAATCTTTGTTTTGCTTCTTCAAATCCAACTAATATAGTATCTACTTTTTTAGATAACATCTTGATTGCTACTCCTGGAAAAGCATTGCTCTCGTGCAATATTGTTGGTATTTTATATTTTTTTGCAGCCATAATTGTAGGCCCACAAATAAAACCTCCTGTACCAATAACAATATCTGGTTTAAAATCTTTTACAATTTGTTTTGCTTCTCCAAAGCCTTTTAAAGTCTTGTACATATTTTTAATATTGCTAATACTTATTTTTCTATTTATTCCATATGCATTAATCGTTTTTAATTCGTATCCAGCTCTTGGAACTAAATCATTTTCTAAACCTCTTGCTGTTCCTATAAACATTATTCTTGCATTTCTATTTTTTTCTTTTATCTTATTAGCAATTGCAATTCCTGGATTAATATGTCCTCCAGTTTGTGCTGCTGCTATTATGACCTTCATTTTTAACCTCCGAAAATTTAAAATTGTAGACAAATGGGGACAGACCCCTTTTGTCTATTTTTTATTTATTAATTTTCATATTTTCTGGCTCTGCCTTGATATGTTCAGCAAAATTCCTACTGCGCATAATAATATTATAAGTGATGTGCCTCCATAACTAAAAAATGGAAGTGCCATACCTGTTACTGGTATTGATGATGTTACAACTGCTATGTTTATTATTGCTTGTATTCCTATTAATGAGGTTATTCCTGTTGCAAGTAAGCTTCCAAACATATCTGGTGCTTTCATTGCAATTAGTATTCCTCTCCACATAAATATTCCAAATAGTGCTATAACTGCTACACATCCAATAAACCCTAATTCTTCTGCTAATACTGCAAAAATAAAGTCATTATGTGGCTCTGATATATATAAATATTTTTGTTTGCTGTTTCCAAGTCCTACTCCAAATAGTCCTCCTGAACCTATTGCATATAAACTTTGAATAATTTGCCATCCTTCGTCTTGTGCATATGACCATGGGTCTAAAAATGATACTATTCTTGTTAATCTATATGTTCCCTTGTCAAAAAATTTTGCTAGAATATACAGTCCTGCTCCTCCTACCGTGCCTCCTAAAACTCCTAGTGTTAAAAAATGTGATATTTTGCATCCTGCTACAATCATCATTACAGATACCACTGCTATTATAACAAGTGATGCACTAAGGTGTGATTGTACTCCTATTAAAACTCCAATTATTGGTATTACAAAAAATACTATTGGTTTTATAAAACCTTTTTTTAAATCTTTCAGCTCATCTTTATGTTTTGTAAGATATGTAGCAAAAAATACAATCATCCCTATTTTTGTAAGTTCTGATGGTTGAAATGAAGATATAACAGGTAAGTTTATCCATCTTCTTGCACCATTTACTGTTCTTCCGAAGCCTTGGTACTAAAACCAATAATAATACCAATAACGAAACTACATATGCTATTTTGTAAAATTTTTGATATTTTCTATAATCAATTTTTGATATTATAGCCATTAATATTACTCCAAGAACTGCACAAAGCGCTTGTTTCGTTACATATGTATAACTACTTCCTGTTGTTGCAAGTGCTGATGGAGAGCTTGCTGATAGTACCATTGTTACTCCTAATGCTAATAACAAAATTACAGTAATAAGCAATGTAAAATCAAAAGATTTATATGTAGTTTTTTCTTTATTTACCTTAGGCATTATTTTATCATTCCTTTCAGATTATATAGAATATATTCCGATTATACAAAATATTAATGTTATTACGCAAAAAATTGAAACTATTTTATTTTCTTTCCAGCCTGATAACTCAAAATGATGGTGAAGTGGTGCCATTTTTAATAATCTCTTTCCACCTGTTGCTTTAAAATAAGCAACTTGCAATACAACTGAAATTGTTTCTACTACTGGTATTAATGCAATTATTAATAATATTAATGGCATTTTTAAATACAAAGCAATAGCAGAAATTACTCCTCCTAATAACAATGAGCCAGTATCTCCC
This sequence comes from uncultured Clostridium sp., assembly GCA_964394545.1. Taxonomy (GTDB): domain Bacteria; phylum Bacillota; class Clostridia; order TANB77; family CAG-508; genus CAG-452. The sequence goes on along the minus strand of CAYMXX010000068.1, from coordinate 2,352 downwards.
ATAAATACTTTTGCTGTATTTAAATTAAATATTAAAAATCCTAAGCACGCACCTACTATTATACTTCCAAAAACAATTATTTCTTTTACATCTAAAACAATTGCTATTACTGTTAAGCATGTAGTTATTATTGCAGAAATACTAGTACTTAAGCCATCAATTCCATCTGTTAAATTTATTGCATTTGTTGTTCCAAGCATTACAAATATAACAAAAGGAATATATAAAAGTATTGGTAAAACCACATAATTTTTAGCAAAAGGTATAAATGTTTCTGTTCCTAAATGTATACCCTTTGTTAAATATAATGTATATGCAACTGAAATTATTAGTAATCCTAGCATTTTGTATGCTGGTTTTAACCCCTTTGTATCTCTTAAAACTAGTTTTTTAAAATCGTCAATAAATCCTATTGTTCCAAATCCTATTGTTATTAATAGTAATGGTAAAATATTTTTTGCTGTTTGTGGTTCTTTTGTTCTGTAATAAATATACCCTCCAATTGTTCCTATAATTATTCCGAAGAGCAATTATTATTCCACCCATTGTTGGCGTTCCTTGCTTTTTATAATGTGAATGTGGTCCATCATCTCTTTCAATTTGACCAACTTTTAATTTCTTTAAAATTGGTATTACAAAAATTGATATAATTACTGTTGCTATAAATGATACAAATAATATCCTTGTTTGGAAATACAAGTTTGTTTCCCCCTTCTCAAAATTTGTTTTACAAATTTTGTAGTTCATTGAGTGAACAAAAATGTCCACTCATATATTTACTTCATTAATTTTTTTATTATTTCTCTTTCGTCAAATGGGTATTTCTTTTTATTTATTTCTTGATATGTTTCATGGCCTTTCCCTGCAAGTACAATAATATCATTTTTATTTGCCATATCTATTGCATATTTAATAGCTTCTATTCTATCTACTATTGTTATATATTTTCCTTTTGTTTTTTTCATTCCAACTTCAATTTCTTTTACTATTTCAGCTGGTTCTTCTGTTCTAGGATTATCTGATGTAATTACTGTAAAATCTGCTATATTTCCAGAAATTTCTCCCATTTGTGGTCTTTTTCCTGGATCTCTATCTCCACCACAACCAAATACAGAAATTACTCTTCCTTTTGTATATACTTTTACTGCTGATAAAATATTTTGTAAACTTTCTGGTGAATGAGCATAATCTATCATTATTGTAAGTTCTTTTTTATTTGGTACTAATTCACTTCTTCCTGGAACTGTAACATCAATTAAAGCTTCTTTAATTGTTTCTGCATCTATTCCAAATTTTAAAGCTACACTTATTGCTGCTAATGAATTATATACACTAAATCTTCCTGGTATTCCTGTTTTTACTCTTTCATTTTTTTGTCCTATTTTTACTTTAAAATCTACACTTGAATTTGTTATTGTTATGTCTTTTGCTAATAAATCACATGCATTATCTATACCATATGTTTTTATATCACAATTTTTAGCTAATTTCTTTACTTTTGCTACATTAAAATCATCTGCATTTATAAATCCTACTTTACACATATCAAATAATTTTAATTTTGAATTAAAATAATCCTCCATATCTGGATGTTCCTTTGGACTAATATGATCCTCCGAAAAGTTTGTAAATATTCCCATATTAAATTGGCAATCATCTACTCTATGTAATTTTAAACTTTGTGAAGAAACCTCCATAACTACTGTATCTATTCCTGCTTCTACCATATCTGCAAAAAGTTTTTGTAATTCTAAACTTTCTGGTGTTGTTCTAGAACTTTCTCCTAAATTTTTATCACCTATATAATTTGCAACAGTTCCTACTAAGCCTACTTTATGACCTGCTTTTTCTAATAGTCTTTTAATCATAAATGTTGTAGTTGTTTTTCCTTTTGTTCCTGTTACTCCTATTAATGTAAATTTTGAAGATGGGTTTTTATAAAAATTACAAGCTATTTTTGATGTAGCAACTCTTGTATCTGGTGCTGAAATAACTATTGTATCTTCTTTAATATCTGTCTTTTTTATTGTTTCGCCTTCTTGTATTACAATTACTTTTGCTCCGTTATCTACTGCATCTTTTATATATTTGTGTCCATCTGTGTCAAAGCCTTTTATTGCAATAAACATATCTCCTTCCTTTACATTTTTTGAATTGTGTGTAATTCCTTTAATTTCTGTATCAAGATTTCCTTTGGCTTTTAAGCCTTCTAGTCCATTTAATATTGACTTTAATTCCATTTTTATCTTCTCCTTTTTTGTCTTTTAATACAAAGGGTTAAAATTATTTATCCCTAATTTTATTGATACACATGTATTATATAATTAATTTTCAATTTTGTATAGTAAAATT
>CAYMXX010000067.1:0-5371 GCA_964394545.1 uncultured Clostridium sp. | reverse complement strand
ATTGACCCTATAAATCACATTTCACACATCTAACCTCTCACATCTCTCATACAAACTACAATTTATAAAGGAGATAAAATGAATAAAGATTACAGTTTTGAACAATTGTATAAAGACTTAAAAAATGGTTATCAAATTTATTACACATATATGGGAACAAGATATTTACTTAGCAAATTAAACAAAAATTGCTATTCAAAAGAAATCGTAAACTTTAGTGGCAAAGGACCACATCCAAAAACCCAAATTATAACACTAAAATCAGTAAAAGAGATACATCCTTTTATGGAAGATATAGAATACAAAATCCAAGCATAAGGTAAAAATAAAAAAAGCTAAAAAACAATAAAATAAAAAATAAAAATAATTTGAAACTATTGACTTTGCTATGTTTAGCTAATATAATAAGGTCAAATTCAATTAATATGGAGGCAGAAGTAAAATAAATGGCACAGTGTAAATTAGCATATTCATTTGATGAAGATTTAAACAATAAAACAGATGAAGAATTAGTAGCTTTTGCAAAAGAAGGAAAAGAAGGAGCATTAGAGTACTTATTTGAAAGATATAAAAATCTTGTTAATATAAAAGTAAGTAAGTATTTTATTGTTGGAGCAGAAAAGGAAGATATTGTTCAAGAAGCAATGATAGGACTTTATAAAGCAGTAAAAAATTTTGAAGAGGACAAGCAAAATTCCTTTAAATCATTTGCAAATTTATGCATAGAAAGACAATTAATTACAGCAATAAAGACATCAAACAGGCAAAAACATATACCACTAAATTCTTCTTTATCACTAAATACTTCTGTGTATGAAAATGATGATGACACTTCATTAATAGAATGTTTCAAATCTAAGACAGTTGAAGACCCATTAGATACTATAACAAAAAAAGAATATTATAAAAAAGTAGGAACAAAAATAGATGAGCATTTAAGTGATTTCGAAAAACAAGTTTTAGGTAGATTTGTAAAACGGAGAGAGCTATGTAAAAATTGCAGAAAGATTAGATACACCAGTAAAAGCTGTAGATAATGCAATACAAAGAATAAGAAGAAAAGCAAGTAAAAATATAATTAATGAAGAATAAATTATTAATTAAGGATATGTAAGGGGTCGCCATCCTTCGGCGGCCCACATTTATAGACAAATCACATAATATGCTTCTATAGCTCAGTAGGTAGAGCACTTGCGTGGTAAGCAAGAGGTCACCAGTTCGATTCTGGTTGGAAGCTCCAACGATGCATAAATATTTTATTTGATATAATTAAAAAAAGAAAAAGGAGGACTATTATGAGTAAAGAGAGGAAATCAAAAAATGAAATATCTTTTGGTATAGTATTAGGAATTGATATAATAGCAATAACTTGGGTATTATTAATAATTCCAGCATTATTAATACAATCAGCAGGAATAGAACAAAATTCTAGCACTTATATGACAGTTATGGCTATATTCCAAATAATAGCAGCATTTTTATCAACACTAATATCTATAAAGACATCATTAAAATCAGCATATTTAGCAAATAATGAAATATCTAAAGCTATGATTACTGGAATTATTTCAATTACAGTTTTAACTATTATTAATTACTGTATTGGAAATCTATTACCAATAATTCCTTTTGGTAATTTAATAGGATTAATTATCATAATATTTGTATATGCATTAAGCCATTATTCTTTAAGAAATTTATATGAAAAATAATTATAAATTATATTTTAATTAGGAGGAAATCATATATTGAGTAGTGCAGTTCCAATAAATTTGATGTTTGTAGTTATTGTTGTTGGATTTATAGCATATATAATTGAAAAAAGAATTAGAATAAAGAAAATGATTGGTTTTATACAGCAAGAACCAGAGAAATATACTTTTAACTCAAATTATGATATTTGTTCTAATTCTAACGGTATTCTTGGCAATATAATTTTATTAGCATTAGTAGTAATTGTTATAAGTACGCCTATATTATATTTTATGGGTAGTCCATATTATGGAGTAATGAGCTTAATAATGGTAATATTATTTTTAGCACTTATAAATTTTTCTCCATACTATATTAATATAGAAGACGGAAAAATCTATTATAGACATTTAATAGATACATTAAATCAAACAATTACTGTACCAATTACTAAAGTAGAACGTATAACATATTGGGAAGAAACATCAATAAAGAAAGTATTATCACTATATATTAATGAGCTTCTTAGTATAGATATTAATGTCTTGTTAATATCTAATTATGAAGAAATAATTAAAGTATTGGATAATTATATGAATACTAGAGAAAATACAAATATTGAAAATAATATACAATATAATTTTGATAATACAAAGAAAATAAAAGTACGTACACATACAGATTATAAATTATTAATGATAGTATGTATGGCAATCGAAACAGTTGCAATTTTTAGCGTTTTTATTGGTTATCATGATATTGTTACAATAAGTGCAATAATTGCAATTCTTTTATTTATGTTTAGAGTTCTCCCATATAAAATTGTCTTCTATGGAGATAGATTAGAATATAAGCATGCTCTACATACACATAATAAAGTTGAGAAGGTTTTTATAAACAATATAGATAATGTTGATATCATAGGAGATACTTTAAGTTATACAAGATATACTAAAAATAACGTAAGAAAAACTACTAAGGTAAAACATTATATATTAAATATTTATAAAAAAGATGGAGATATAATTTCTTTAAGATTATTTTATGAAAATATGGGAGATGTAAAACAAATAGCGAATATCATTAATTCTAATAATAGCATTAAATAAAATATCAAGGTAATTAATTTAAAATAATTAGTTACCTTTTTCATTTTTTATATACACATTTTATAAAATATATGTTAAAATATATTTGCAATTGATTAAAGAACGGGAATATTGGAGATTCTTTTCACAAATAACCACGACCAAACGCTCCAAAAAGAAAGAGGTAATAACAATGAAAATAGGAATAGTTGGACTTCCTAATGTAGGAAAAAGTACAATGTTTAACAGTATAACAAATGCAGGTGCAGAATGCGCAAATTATCCATTTTGTACAATAGAGCCAAATGTAGGAGTTGTACCAGTACCAGATGAAAGATTAGATGTTTTAACAAAAATGTATAATGCAAAAAAAACAACTCATGCAATTGTAGAATTTGTTGATATTGCAGGACTTGTAAAAGGTGCAAGTAAAGGTGAAGGACTAGGAAATAAATTCTTGGCACACATTAGAGAAGTAGATGCAATAGCACAAGTTGTAAGATGCTTTGAAGATCCAAATATTGTGCATGTAGATGGTAGCATAAATCCAATAAGAGATATAGAAACAATAAATTTAGAATTAATATTTGCAGATATAGAAACAGTAGAAAAAAGATTAGATAAAGCAAGAAAAATGCTGAAGGCAGATAAAAAATACCAAATAGAAATAGATTTGCTTGAAAGAATAAAAAAACATTTAGAAGAAGAAAAGCCAGTTAGAACATTGGAATTTAATGAAGAGGAAGAAGAAATTTTAAAAGAAATAATGTTTCTTACAGCAAAACCAATATTATATATTTGCAATGTTTCAGAAGAACAATTAGAAAATGCAGAAAATGATGAAAATGTTTTAAAAGTTAAAGAATATGTTAAATCTGAAAACACTATAGCAATTCCACTTTGCGCAAAAATAGAAGAAGAATTAACAGGTTTGGAAGAAGAAGATAAAAAGGAAATGTTAGAAGCTTTAGGATTGAAAGAATCTGGTCTAGACAGAGTAATAAAAGAAAGTTATTCATTGCTTGGGCTAATGTCATTCTTAACAGCAGGAGAACCAGAAGTTAGAGCATGGACAATAAAAAAAGGAACAAAAGCACCAGTAGCAGCAGGAAAAATACATTCAGATATACAAAGAGGATTTATAAAAGCAGAAATAGTTTCATATAATGACTTAATAAAAGAAGGATCAATGAATGCAGCAAGAGAAAAAGGTTTAATTAGATCAGAAGGTAAAGAATATATAATGCAAGAAGGAGACATTGTTTTATTTAAATTTAATGTTTAAAAATGTCAAAAAATGAATAAATTTTAAATAAAATAAAAAAATATTCGCTAAACTATTGCAATAATTAAAAAAATGTAGTATAAATATTAGAGGAAAACTTATAATATTAATATAAAGTAATACAAAGGAGATAATAATTATGTCAAATGTTAAGAAAATAATAATATGTATATTAGCAATATCATTAGTAGTTTTAGCAATAACAACAAATGTATTTGCAACAGATGATTTGTTTAGTGCATTAGCAGGTAATAATGCGAATAACACAATAAGTAATATTGAAACAAAAAATAATACTAATGTTGATACAAATGCTAATACAAATTCAAATATTAATACAAATACTAATACTAATGTAAATACAAATATTAATAAGAATACAAATGCATCAAATGCAGAAGAACATGCTGATGCTGGTGTTGATTATTCAATAGTATTTATAATAGCAGTATGTGGAATATCTGCAATATATGCTTACAAAAAAATAAGAAATTATAATGTATAATAAAAAATGAAGCTGTTCAAAAGAACAGCTTTAATATTTTATGCATATTCAGAGGCTTTTACTATAAGTCTTTTTTTATTTATATTATTACAAGTAATTAAAGTTATTTCTTTTTTTCCATTTGTTTCTTGAGAAGTGCAACTCATATCAGTTTTTTCGATTTCATACATATCATAAACCATATAATATACACATACATTTGCAGGAGAATATATTTTAATTAAATCTCCATTTTCTAAAAAAGAAAGTTTGCTAAAAAAACGTTCATCATTAAAGTTATGACCTACAACACAAAGATTTCCAATTTTGTTTGGGTCTGGACCAAAAAATCTACATGGAGAGATTTTAAGTAATTCATCAGTAGTTTCAGAAAGAATGGGATATTCAATTCCTAATTTATCAATTTTAATAATTCCAATTACATTTGCTTCAATTGAATTATCTAATTTTACAGCAACATAATTTTTATTATTTGAATACAAATTATCAATATTAAAAGAATTAATAAGATTAGAAGCCAATTTTTCTTGCTTTTTTGTATCATAAAAATAAATAAAAAAATATGAAAGAGTAGATACAAAAAAGAATAAAGAAACATATAAAATAAATTTAAAATATTTAGTTTTCTTTTTATAAGAATTTGTTTTATTATTAAAGCCACTATATAATATTTGGTTCATAATATATTATTGTATATAAATAAAAAATAAATATACATTCCAAAACTATAAAAAAGAGATAAATTGAAAAAATTTTTAAGCCAGGCAAAATTAGATAAATGCAAAATAAAACTATTGACAT
>CAYMXX010000066.1:2117-5438 GCA_964394545.1 uncultured Clostridium sp. | reverse complement strand
TTGTTTTTAATTTTAAATTATCGCCAATAGTAATCTCTACAGCTTCATTTGGTACAAATTTTGGTTCTGTTGTCATTATTGTTCTTCCTGCAGCACTTTGTGGAAGTTCATCTCTTGCTCTTTCCCTTTTATGTGTGTTTTGTATGTTTGGTAAAACTACTAAATCCATAAAATTTTTAATAAAAGTAGATTTACCAGTTCTTACTGGACCGTACTACTCCAACATATATATCTCCATCTGTACGATTAGCAATATCCTCATATATTTCTAGATTCTCCATACTAATATTCCCTCCTAAATAAAATGTTTGTACAACTAAACTTTAATAAATGTATATTAGGAAAGAACCATTATTATTACACTTTTTTAATCTTTTTTTCCTTTTTCTTTTTTAGTCATGTTTGCCATTTTTTTTGCTTGTTCTTTTTGTTTCTCTAGAGGAAGCCATTGATATTCCGTGCATACAAATTCTCCAAATTTTGTCGTATTCTCTTTTTTATTCATAAAAAATCACCTCGTAAAATAGTATTGATTATCTTACGAGGTTTTATTCATATTTTATTCTTCTACTCCTGTTGCAACAACAGTTACTTCCATTTCATTTTGTAATGATTCGTCTATTACTGTTCCAAAAATTATATTTGCATCTTCACTTACTTTATCATTTATTACTTGAACGGCTGTATTTATTTCTGTTAAGCTAAGATTTTCTCCTCCTCTTACATTAAATATTACACCTTTTGCATTATTTATTTTATTTTCTGTTAAAGGATTGTTTATTGCAATTTTTACAGCATCTTCTAGTGTTTCTCCTTCTTTAGCTCTTCCAATTCCCATATATGCTTTTCCTGTATAGCTAAAAATTGTTTTTATATCTGCAAAGTCAATATTTATCTCTCCAACTGTTGTAATTAAATCTGTTATACTTTGTATTCCTTGTTCTAATATGCTATCTGCTATACCAAAAGCTTCTTGTATTGTTGTTTTGTTTCCTATAACTTTTAATAGTTTATCATTTGATACAACAATTAAAGCATTTACATTTTCTTTTAATTTTTTAGTCCCTGCTTCTGCTCTAATACTTCTTTTTCTTCCTTCAAAAGTAAATGGTTTTGTTACTATTCCTACCGTTAAAATGTTCATTTCTTTTGCAATTTCCGCAATTACTGGTATAGCTCCAGTTCCTGTTCCTCCACCCATTCCGGCAGTCAAGAATAACATATCAGTATTTTCTAATATTTTTCTTATTTCATCTCTACTTTCTATTGCTGCTCTTTCTCCTACAAATTCGTTTGCTCCTGCTCCTAATCCGTTTGTAGTTTGTTTTCCTATTTGTAATACATTTCTTGTATTAGCTCTTTTAAGTGTTCCTGTTTCTGTATTTAATAAATATGTATCTATATTTTGAACACCATCATTTATAATTCTTATAGCAGCGTTGTTTCCTCCACCACCTACACCTATAACTTTAATTTTTACAATATTTTCTTTATCCTTATACATGTTCTTTTCCACCTTTCTTTTGCAATTATAATAAATCTAATATTAATTTTCAAGGTTTTATCAAATTTAATTTTCGGCATTTTATTAATAAAATTATCTGTAAAAAAAGTATATATTTAAAAGTTCCGTTCTTCAAGGCGTTTAAGATACTACATAATCAAAATAAAGATACACACTCTAAGTTAGAGAATAATTTAAATTCAACAGGTCGAACTCACTTTGAAATATATACTTTTTTCACACTAGATATTTTATAAGATTGACGAAATTAAAATTGCAAAGAGATTGCGAATGCAATCTCTTTATTTTTATAATATCTATTATAATTTTCTAAATACTCCTCCAACAACTCCAAGGATTTTACAATCTGGTACTATTATTGGATCCATTGTACTATTTTCTGGTTGTAATCTTATATAATCTTTTTCTTTATAAAATGTTTTTACTGTTGCTTCATCTTCTATTAGTGCTACTACTATTTGACCATTTCTTGCACTATTTTGTCTTTTTACTAATATGTAGTCCCCATCTAAAATTCCTGCTTCTATCATACTTTCTCCACGTACTGTAAGCATAAAACTTTCACTATTTCCAACAAAATCAATTGGAATAGGAAATGTATCTGTTACATTTTCTACTGCAAGTATTGGTGCTCCTGCTGTTATTTTTCCTATAACTGGAACGTCTACTAATTCTCTTCCATTATATATTGGTTTTGGAGAAGATTCTTCGTTGTCTGCAAGTCCTCCTTTTAGTACTCTTAAAGTTCTTCCTTTTTGGTCTTCTTTTTTTATATACCCTTTTTTAGTTAATTTTGCTAAATATCCATGAACTGTTGCTGTTGAACTTAAGCCTACTGCTTTTCCTATTTCCCTTACTGATGGTGGATATCCTTTGTCTTTTATTTGTTTTTCTATAAATTTTAGTATTGCTCTTTCTCTTTTATTTAGGTCAGTCATTTCTTCTTTACTCACTACAAATCACTCCCGAAATTTTATTTGCCTACATAATATCATAAGTTTTTTTAAATGTCAAACAAATTTTTGTTTTTTTAATCATACCATTCCATTTCCCAATCTACGAATTTTACAGTATCTCCTTCTTTTATGCCCATTTCTTTTAATTTGTCTTCCACTCCTAAAAATCTAATACTTTTTTGGAAATAATATAATGATTCATTATCCTCTAAATTGGCTCTTCTTAATATTTTTTCTATTGCTGGTCCATCTACTATATATACACCATTTTCTATTTTAATATTAAATCCTTCTTCTTCTTTCTTTAATGTATATACTTTCTTTTCTTCAACCTCTTCCACTTCTTCTTTAGGTAATTCTTTTAATATTTTTGAAACATGTGTAAATAATTCTTTTAAACCTTCTCCTGTTGCTGCTGATATTTTAAATATTTCCATATTTTTTTCTTTTGCCATTTTTTCTAATTGCTCATATAAATTTTCATCTTGTATAACATCTATTTTATTAGCAACTAATATTTGTTTTCTTGTACTTAATTTTTCACTATATTTTTTTAACTCTTTATTTATTGTATTAAAATCTTCTACTGGATTTCTACCTTCTGAGCCAGATGCATCAACAACGTGTAATAAAAGTCTAGTTCTTTCTATATGTCTTAAAAATCTTAGTCCTAACCCTGTTCCTTCACTAGCACCTTCTATAATTCCTGGTATATCTGCAAGTACAAAACTATCTCCAAATTCAGTTTTTACTACTCCTAAATTTGGTTCTAGTGTTGTAAAATGATAATCTGCAATTTTAGGTCTTGCTGATGTTACCATTGAAAGTATTGTAGATTTT
>CAYMXX010000066.1:0-2107 GCA_964394545.1 uncultured Clostridium sp. | reverse complement strand
TCCTTCAGTTTTCTCTTCTAATCCTGCAATTATTGATAATAATGTAGATTTTCCAACACTTGGGAAACCTACAAGTCCAACATCAGCTAAAAGTTTTAACTCTAATATTACTTCTTTTTCTATTCCTTTTTCTCCATCTTGTGCAAATCTTGGGGCTTGTCTTGTAGATGTTGCAAAATGCGAATTCCCTTTACCTCCTCGTCCTCCTGGAAGTATTAGTTCACATTGACCTTCTTTTGATAAATCTGCAATTAGTTCTCCTGTTTCTGCATCTTTTACAACTGTTCCAATTGGTACTTTAATATATAGATCTTCTCCTGATTTTCCAAAGCATCTATTTCCACTTCCATTTTGGCCACTTTCTGCTTTATATTTTTTGTTATATCTAAAGTTTATTAATGTGTTGGAATCTGGATCAACAATAAAGTATATATCTCCACCTTTTCCACCATCTCCTCCATCTGGTCCTCCTGCTGCTACATATTTTTCACGTCTAAATGTAACTGCACCATTACCTCCGGTTTCCTGATTTAATTATAATTTTTGTATAATCTATAAACATAGTTAGTCTCCTTAATATTCCTAATTTTCCATTTTATATATTATACACCATTTTTCTTACATTTACAATTAAAAATATTTTGTAAAAAAAATTGTAAAATATTTACACTTTGTCTTTTAGTATGCTATAATGTTTTTACCTTTCGCCTAAAGGTAGAAAGGAGGTTTAATACAAATGAAAAAACTTATTAAGTTAATGGCTTTAGTATTTATTCTTTTAATATTAAAAGAATTTGATACATAAGGCAAACGGCAGTAGCTGCAACTACTGCCGTTTTTTAATTTACAAATGAAAACTTATTAAGTTCTTTTCAATAATTATTATAACTTTATTTTGTATTATTGTCAATATTTTTTTCTATAAAATTCCAATTTTGTTTTTTACATTTTCTAATGTTTTAGCTGCTAATTTTCTTGCATTTTCAGCTCCAGTTATATAAATTTGCTCTAAATATTCTTTGTTTTCTAATATTTCTTTATATTTATCTTGAATAGGTTTTAATTTATCTATAACCGAATTTGCAACAGTCATTTTAAAGTCTCCATATCCTTTTTGATCAAATTCTGTTTCTATTTCTTCCATAGTTTTTCCTGTTATTGCTGAATATATTTGCATTAAATTACTTACACCTGGTTTGTTTTCTGGGTCAAATTTTACTTTGTTTTCTGAATCTGTTACTGCTTTTTTAAATTTTTTAAGTATTACTTCTGGTTCATCTTCTAAGAATATAACATCATTTAAGTTTGTAGCGCTCTTACTCATTTTACTTGTTGGATCTTGTAATCCCATAATTCTAGCACTTGATTTTCTTACATATGCATCTGGTACTACAAAAGTTTTTCCATATAATTTATTAAATCTTTCTGCCAAATCCCTTGTTATTTCTAGATGTTGCCTTTGGTCTTCTCCAACAGGAACTAAATCTGCTTGATATAATAAAATATCTGCTGCCATTAATGCTGGATATGTAAATAAACCTGCATTTATATTATCTGCATGTTTTGCAGACTTATCCTTAAATTGAGTCATTCTTGATAGTTCTCCCATATATGTATAACAATCTAAAATCCATCCAAGTTCTGCGTGTTCTTTTACTTGTGATTGTATAAATATTGTATTTTTTTCTGGGTCAAGTCCTGCCGCAATATATGTTGCAAGTATTTTTAATGTGTTGTTTTTTAATTCCTCTGGATTATTTCTAACTGTAAGAGAATGTAAATTTGCTATCATATAATAGCAATCATATTCTTCTTGCATTTTTACCCAATTATCTATTGCTCCTAAATAATTTCCAAGTGTTAATTTCCCTGTTGCTTGTATTCCACTTAATATTATTTTTTTACTCATATTTTGCCTCCTAATTAAATCCAAAGAATTTTATATTATCCATTAATTAAATTACTATATTATTATATATTAATTTCTTAAATATTACAATAAATTATTTGTTTTAAGTTTTTTTGTTTTTTAACATATATTATGAAAAAAAATATATATTTAAAAGTTCCGTTCTTCAAGGCGTTTAAGATACTAAAATAATCAAGT
>CAYMXX010000065.1:0-5529 GCA_964394545.1 uncultured Clostridium sp. | reverse complement strand
ATATGTTTCGCATATAAAAAATGCAAACACCAAATACCAAAATCTCTCATACAAACTACAATTTGTTTAATTTAAGCTCCAAGAAAAAATGAAAAATGTATTGTTTTTAAAAAATTAATACAGTATAATAAAATTAAATTTTAGTGGAGGTAACAAATGAAGAATTTTAAAAGTGAAAAAGGCGCAATTACAATGTTGGTTTTAATTTCACTAGTATTTCTAACCACTTTTTTAATAAGTAGCTATGCAATAATGTCGAATAAAATGAAAACACAAAAAAAAGTTATTAGTGATACAAAAGAAATATATGGGAGCTACAATCTAAATGAAATGTATGAGTCTTATTTTGATAAATCTAAGGAAAACGTTCCTGCAAAATCAACCAAAATAAAGTATATTGAAAGCACAGGAACACAATATATAGATACGGGTGTAAAATTAAATCAAAATTCGAAAGTAGAACTCGAATTACTATTAACAGGTGGTAATGGAAATATATTTGGATCTAGGACAAGTGCTACTGAGAACAATTTTACAATAATACTTAATTCTAGCCAAGTAACACTTGATTTTCAAAACTATTCAAATAATAGACTATCAAAATCTATTTCTACAAATTCAAAAATATATTGTAGTTTATCAAAAGATGGAATGACTATCGATGGCACAGAAGGTGAGATAGAAGAATATTCTTCATTTGAAACACCAGATAACGCATATATTTTTGATGTTTCAGGAAACTCTTGGATTAAAACAAAAGCAAAAGCTAGATTATATTATTGTAAAATATATGATGGAGATACTTTAGTTAGAGATTTTGTTCCTATTCTGGATGAAAATAATATAGCATGTTTATACGATAATGTAGGAAAGAAGTGTTATTATAATTCAGGAGAAGGAAAATTTAATTATTAAGATTAAAAAAAGAGGATAATAATAGCTTTTTGGTTGACTTTTCTTAAAAAAAATTATAAAATAACTGTATTAAAAAATACAGTTATTTTTATGCTTAAAATGTACGAAAACAGTTGTTTTAAGCAATAATTTGTATTTTGCTTTGAGGAGGAAATAATAAATGGGTGAAGTAATAGTTATAACATCAGGAAAAGGTGGCGTAGGAAAAACAACAACAACAGCAAATTTAGGTTCAAGTTTAGCAGAAGCTGGAAAAAAAGTTGTTTTAGTAGATACAGATATAGGATTAAGAAATCTAGATGTTGTTATGGGACTTGAAAATAGAATAGTTTATGATATAGTGGATGTTGTAGAAGAAAAATGTAAATTAAGACAAGCATTAATAAAGGACAAACGTTTTGAAGAACTATTTTTACTTCCAGCTGCTCAAACAAGAGATAAAAGTGCAATAAATGAAGAACAAATGAAAGATTTAACTAAAAAGTTAAAAGAAGATTTTGATTACATATTAATTGATTGTCCAGCAGGAATCGAACAAGGCTTTAAAAATGCAATTGCAGGTGCAGATAGAGCAATAGTTGTAACAACAGCAGAAATATCAGCAATAAGAGATGCAGATAGAATAATAGGACTATTAGAAAGCTCAGAAATAAAAAATCCAGAATTAATAGTAAATAGATTAAGACCTAATATGGTAAAAAAAGGTGAAATGATGGAAGTTGACGACATAGTTGATTTACTATCAGTTGATTTAGTTGGTGTAGTTCCAGATGATGAATATATAATTACACAAACAAACAAAGGAGAGCCAGTTATAAAAAATAAAAAAGCACCATCAGGAAAAGCATATATAGAAATAGCAAGAAGAATACTTGGAGAAAATATAGATGTTACAATACCAGGAAAAAAACAAGGAATATGGGAAAAAATAAAAGGATGGTTTAAAAAATAATGCATAAAAAGTGAAACAAGTAATCACTTTTAGAAAGGAAAAGCAATGTTCGAGAGTATAGTAAACTTTTTTAAAAGATTAAAAAAAACAGAAGAAAAAAATGTACCTAGTAAAGATACTGCAAAAGAAAGATTACACTTGGTTTTAATGCAGGATAGGGCAAATGTTTCTGCTGACTTTCTAGAATTAATGAAACAAGAGATTATAGAAGTTATAAAAAAATATATAGATGTAGAAGAAGAAGCAATTGATGTTAGACTTACAAACGAAATAAAAGAAGATGGGACAACAGGTGCACCATCACTTTATGCTAATATTCCAATTGTTAATATAAAAAATGAAAAGAAAAAAGAAGTAGAAGAAAAAGCAAAAGAAACTAACAAAGTAGAAAAGAAAGAAGAATCAAAAGAGCAAGAAAATGAGATAATAAAAGAAGAAAAAGTAACAGAAGAGACTGAAAATGCAGAAAATGTTGCAGAAGAAAATAATGATGAAGATAAAGAAAAATTAGAAGAAAATAAGAAAAAAGAAGAAAATGACAAAAATCAAGAAGCAGAAGAACAAGATAAAGAAGAACCAAAAGTAGAAGAAAAAACAGAAACTAACAAAACAGAAAAAAGTAAATAAGAATAAAAATTAGGTGGAAATTTTATTCCACCTAAAAAAATATTTTGGGAAGGTTAAGCATGAATAAAAGAAACTTAAAAAACATAGAATGGAGTATTTTAGTTTGCGTTTTATTATTGGTAGTAATTGGTTTAGTTGCATTATATAGTGCTAGCAAAGAAACTGATTTAGATGCATTTAAGAAACAATGTACATGGATTTTAATTAGTATTCCAATTATGTATATAGCAATTAGAATGGATTACAATATAATTGCACGTTTTTCTTGGATTTTTTATGGAATATTTATGATTCTGCTAATTGTAGTATTGTTTACAGGAGCAATTAATGGTGCAACAAGTTGGTTTAATTTAGGATTTTTATCATTTCAACCAGGTGAACTTGCAAAAGTGTTTGTTATACTTTTTTTAAGCTATACTATTGCAAATATTCAAACAAAAGGAAAAGAACAAATAAACAGACCAAATAAATTAGCAATTATACTATTAATAGGACTTGCACCAACATTTTTAATAGCAATTGAACCAGACTATGGAACTGCTTTAGCATATGTGGTTGCAATTACATTAATGTTATATGTTGCAGGAATAGATAAAAAATATATAATAACTACTTGTATAATATTAATTATTGCATTACCATTATTGTACTTTTTTGTATTGCCAGAGCATGCAAAGTCAAGAATAGAAGTATATTTAAATCCGGATTTGGACCCAAGAGGTGCAGGATATAATATTATACAGTCAAAATTAGCAATAGGAGCAGGAAAACTTTTTGGAATGGGATTTCTTAATGGAACACAAACACAATTAGGATTTTTATATCCAAAAACAACGGACTTTATATTTCCTGTAATAGGAGAAGAAGCTGGATTTATTGCATGTCGGTTTAGTTGTAATTTTATATGTAATATTAATTACAAAATCAATTAATGTAGCAAAAACAGCAGGTGATGATTTGGGCTCATATATAGCAATGGGAATTGTACGGAATACTTTTATTCCATATTGTGGAAAATATAGGTATGACAATAGGTCTACTTCCTATAACAGGAATACCTCTGCCATTTATTAGTTATGGAGGAACATCATTAATTACAAATTTTATAGCGGTAGGATTATTATTAAATATTAGTAGCAAAAGACAGAAAAATATATTTTAAAAAGGAAAAGATATGTATATACACAAATTAAAAATAGGAAATGTAGAATTAAAAAATAATGTATTACTTGCACCAATGGCAGGAATAACAGATTTAGCATTTAGAAGAATTTGCAAAAAATACGGAAATCCAGGATTAGTATACACAGAAATGGCTAGTAGTAGAGCTATATTTCATAATGACGAAAAAACAAAAAAACTTTTAAATGTAGACAAAGAAGAAAGACCAATAGCAGTTCAAATTTTTGGTAGTGATGCACAAATAATGTCATTTGCAGCAAAAGAAGTATCGAAAATGGCTGATATTATAGATATAAATATGGGATGTCCTGCACCAAAAGTAGTAAAAAATGGTGATGGAAGTAAGTTGCTTTTAAATCCTGAGTTAATAGGCGAAATAGTACAAGAGGTAGTAAAAACAACTAAAAAGCCTGTAACAGTTAAAATAAGAAAAGGTTGGGATAAAAACAACATAAATGCAGTGCAAGTAGCTAAAATTATAGAACAAGCAGGAGCGTCAGCAATAACAATACATGGAAGAACAAGAGAAGAGTATTATGGTGGGAAAGTAGATTTAGAAATAATAAAAAAAGTAAAAGAAGCAGTAAACATACCAGTAATAGGGAATGGAGATATAAAAAGTATAGAAGAATCTAAAAGAATGTTTGATTATTGCAATGTAGATGGAATTATGATAGGAAGAGCAACAATTGGAAATCCATGGCTTATAAATCAAATAGTGAATGAAGAAAAAAAAGAAATTTCAAATGAAGAAAAATTAAAAGTATTAAAAGAACATATAAAATTGGCAGTAGAAGAAAAAGGAGAATATATAGCAGTAAGAGAAATGCGAAAACACATATGTTGGTATATAAAAAATCTTAAAGAATCAAGTAAAATACGAGAAAAAATAAATAGAATAGAAAGTGTACAAGAACTAGAAGTCTGTCTAGAAGAATATTTTAAATCATTATGAATAAATTTAAATAAAGAATAGCAAATAGCTATTCTTTTTTAATTACAATTTATAGAGATAGGAGTGTATAAAAATGAAAAAGATTATAACTATAGCTACAATTATTGTAATAATTATTATTGCTTTTTTTATTAAATTTAATTATAAAAAAATAAAATCTGGAAATAATATAACTATAAAATCAGCTGATGATGTAAAAAAATATATTTTAGGTATTAATTCGTATGAAGCTACATTTAAGGTAGAAATAAATTCAAATAAAAATAATAATTCATATGTAATAAAAGAGCAATATGTAAAAGAAAATGGAATATATAAACAAGAAGTAGTAGAGCCAGAGAATATAAAAGGATTAAAAACTATTTATGATGGGTCTAGTTTAAAAATAGAAAACAGCAATATTAATTTAAGTAAGATTTACGAAAACTATCAATGCATAGGAGATAATGTGTTAAGCTTAAGTTGCTTTATAGATGATTTCCTAGATTCTGGAGAAAACAAAATAATAGATAATGAAAATGAAATAATATTAGAAACAAGTGCAAAAAATGGGAATAAATATATAAACCATAAAAAGCTATATATCGACAAAAAAACATCTAACCCAACAAAAATGGAAATACAAGATGTAACACAAAAAAATATAATTTACATATTATATAATGAGATAAAAATAAATAATTTACAAACAGATGATGTGTTAGCATTTAAATTAAAGCCCATAGAAAGTGATATATAGTACAAAAGAAAACTAAAGTAAATTATATTCTTAATCTCAAACTCATATCTAAAATATAGAAAAAATCTAATTAACAAAAGTAGCAGGAGTGAAGAATATGTTAGTAAAAAGAGGAGATATGTTTTATGCAGATTTAAGTCCAGTAATTGGTTCAGAACA
>CAYMXX010000064.1:0-5581 GCA_964394545.1 uncultured Clostridium sp. | reverse complement strand
AATATCTTCAAATAAGTTTGCAATTTTAAATTCTGGTAATCCGTGCTGTTTTGTTCCAAAGAATTCTCCTGAGCCTCTAAGATCTAAGTCTTTTTCTGAAATAATAAATCCATTATTTGTTTTGCACATTATTTTCATTCTTTCTTTTGTATTTTTTCCGTTTACCTTCGTATTTTAAAATACAATAAGATTTATATTCTCCGCGTCCTACTCTTCCCCTTAATTTATGAAGTGTTGCTAATCCAAATCTTTCTGCATTTTCTATTACCATTATATTGCTATTAGGTACATCCACACCAACTTCAATTACTGTTGTAGAAATTAAAATATCTATTTTTCCATCTTTAAACTCTTGCATGATTTGATCTTTTTCTTTTGGTTTTAATTTTCCATGTATATATTCCACTTTGTAATTAGAAAATATTTCTTTGTATTTTTTATATACGTCTAACACAGCTTTTGCATCTATTTCTTCTGATTCTTCTACTAATGGGCACACTATATAACATTGTCTTCCTTCATCTAATTGCTTTTTTATAAATCCATTTACTCTTTCTTCCATTCCTTTTGTTACTGCAAAAGTATCTATTTTTTTTCTGTTTGGTGGAAGTTCATCTATTATAGAAATATCTAAATCTCCATATAAAATTAGTGCGAGTGTTCTAGGTATTGGAGTCGCTGTCATTACTAAAACATCTGGATTTTCTCCTTTATTGTTTATTATACTTCTTTGTCTTACTCCAAATCTATGTTGCTCATCTGTTACTACTAATCCTAATTTTTTAAATATAACATTTTCTTCTAATAAGCTATGTGTTCCTATTAGAATATCTATTTCTCCATTTGATAATCTTTTTAAAATATCTTCTTTTTGTTTTTTAGGAATTCCACTTACTAATAATTCACATTTTATATTAAATTGTGATAATATACTTTCAAAGTTTTTTAAATGTTGTTTGCTTAAAATTGCAGTTGGTGCCATTACTGCTACTTGATAGCCTGCTTTTACTGCTTTGTATGCTGAAACTATTGATACTGCTGTTTTTCCGCGAGCCAACATCTCCTTGTAGTAATCTGTTCATAGGTTTTGGACTTTCCATGTCCTTATCTATTTCTTCTAATACTTTTATTTGAGCATTTGTAAGTTTAAAAGGAAGTTTTTCTATTACATCTTGCATTTTTATATTTGAATTAAATTCTATTCCTTTTGAATTTACTGTATATTTTGTTTTTAAATTTAAAAGCGTAAGTTGCATAATAAGTAATTCTTCAAATACTAGTCTTTTTCTAGCTTTGTTGTATTCTCCAAAATCTTTTGGAAAATGTATATTTTTTATAGCCTTATTTATATCGTCTAAACTATATTCTTCTAGTAAATATTTAGGTAAAGTTTCTTCTAAATTATTATCTACCTCTTTTAATCCATTTTCCATTATTTGTCTTATTACATTTTGAGATAAATTGTATGTAAGAGGGTATATAGGAATTATTTTTCCTGTATTTTTATTTTTGTTTTCTTCCTCAAATACAGGTGAGTTCATTTCTACAAATCCAATTCTTTTTTGAATTTTACCAAAAAAATTATAGGTTTCTCCGAAGTTTGAATTTATTTTTTAAGTATCTTTGATTAAACCATGTAATTTGGCAAAGTCCTGTTTCATCTCTTACAGTTAATTTATATATTACCATATTTTTTCTAATTCTTTTTTCCATAAGTTTAGAAACGCATATCGCTTTTATTAATGCTTCTTCTCCATCTTCTAAATCTGCAATATTTTTTGCTTTCCCTCTATCTTCATAATCTCTTGGAAAATATGTAATTAAATCATATAAATTAAATATACCTATATTATTTAAAAGGTCTGCTCTTGCAGGACCAACACCTTTTATAAATTTAACATCTTTATTTAAATCTAACATTAGGTTCTCCTTTTTTAATATGTAAAATCATAAAAATTGTAATTTGTAGGAACAATTGGGGACTGTCCTTAAATTGTTCCGGATTGCAAATACGAAACAATTTGCAAATGCCTGTAGGGGTCGGCGTCCTCGACGACCCGTTTGCATCGCAGAAATTTCTTGAATTATAATAATTTCTATTTTTTAGGGAATTCCTTACGGGTCACGGGCGAATGCAATTCGCCCCTACAACGTTTGCAACAATTTTAATCACACAGCAATCATACAAATTACAATTTTCTTAATTTATATTTTAATCCTGTGTTTCGTTTTTTTATATCTGTATTGTTTATCATAAATTCTATTATATTTTTATTGCTTATTACTATTAAAAGTTTTTTTGCTCTTGTTATTCCTGTATATAGCAAATTTCTTGTAAGTAGCATTGGTGCTGATTGTGGCACGCACATTATTACTACATCAAATTCACTTCCGTTGTGATTTGTGTATTGTTATGCTATAACTATGTTCTAATTCATCTAAATTTGTAAAATCATACCATGCAACTTTTTCATCATCAAAACATACTTCTATTTGCTTATTTATTTCATCTATTTCTGTAATTATTCCTAGCTCTCCGTTAAATATTCCACTACTAGCTTCTAAGTTATCTTGTGTTTTTCTTTCCCAATAAATATCATAATTGTTTTTTACTTGCATTACTCTATCGCCAGTTCTAAAAATTCTATCTCCATTTTGTTTTTCTATGCTACTTTTTGGATTTAATGCATTTTGTAATTGCTTGTTTAATTCTTTTGTTCCTAGCATTCCTTTTTTTGTTGGTGTTAAAACTTGTATATTTTTAAAAAAATCATAGTCCCCATATTTTTTTAGTCTTCCTGTGCAAAGTGAAATTACATCTTGTAACATTTTTTCTTGAGACATTTCATTTATATAGAAGAAATCTTGCAATTTATCTTTTTCTTCTACTCCAATAAATGTTTCTCCACTGTTCACCCTATGTGCATTTGTTATTATTTTACTTTTAGCAGCTTGTCTAAAAATTTTATTTAACTCTATTGTTGTAATTGTATTTGATTCTATTATATCCTGTAAAACATTTCCTGGTCCTACTGATGGTAATTGGTCAATATCACCTACTAAAACTAATTTTGTGCCTAAATAAATTGCTTTTAATATATGATTCATTAAAAACATATCTACCATTGACATTTCATCTATTATTACTATATCAGCATCTATTGGTGTAATTGGATAATCTAAACTTATAAAATTTTCATCTTCTAATTTTCTTATTTCTAATAATCTATGTATTGTTGTTGCTTCTTTACCTGTTTGTTCTTGCATTCTCTTAGCTGCTCTTCCTGTTGGTGCACATAGCACTACTTTTAATTTTCTTGTTTCATACAATTTTATTATAGATTTTATAATTGTTGTTTTTCCAGTACCTGGGCCACCTGTAATTACACATACATTGTTTTCATTTACTGCTTTTATCGCCTCTTTTTGTTCTTCAGATAAGTTTATTTCTTCGTCTTTTTCCGTTTTTGCTAATTCTGTATTAAAATTTTTTATATACTTAATATTTTTAGCATTATCTAGCGCAACTAATTTTTCAGCTATATTTTGTTCAGCAATATAAAAAGTATCTAAATATACCCATTCTTTATCCTCATATTCTTCTAAAAATACTTGTTGTTTTGCTTTTAAATTTATTATTTCTTCTTCTATTACTTCTGCTCTTATTCTTAATAAATTAGATGCATATGTAACTAAATTTTCATACAAAACAGCACTATTTCCATTGTTGCCAGCTAAAATTAATCCATATTTTATGGCACTTGATATTCTGCTACTACTTTCTTGGTCTATACCTAGGTCCATGGCCATTTTGTCTATTTTTTTGAAGTCTACTCCATATGTTATATCTAATAATATATATGGATTTTTTTCTATTTTTGAAATTGCATCTTGTCCTAATTTTTCATATACTTTTTTGCTGTTTTGTCCTGTTATTCCAAATTTTTCTAAAAAGCCAACTATTTGCCACAAATCCCATTTTTCGTTAAATTCTTCCGATATTTCTTGCGCTTTATTTTTGCTTATTCCTTTTATATCTGCTAATCTTTCTGGTTCAAATTTTAAAACAGCTATTGTTTCATCTTTAAATTTATCTACTATTCTTTTTGCTGTTGCAGGTCCTACACCTTTTATTATTCCACCTGCCAAATATTTTTCTAATGCTTCTAATGTTTCTGGCATATTTTTTTCAAATGTTTGTATTTTAAATTGTCTACCATATTCAGGATGATTTATAAAATTTCCTTCTAATTTAAGGCTGTCACCTTTATTTATAAAAGGTAGATACCCCACTATTGTTGTTAATTCTTCATCTGTTTCAAATTCTGCTATTGTATAACCATTTACTTCGTTTTGATATATAATTTCTGAAATCTGCCCTTTTATTTCCAATTTTAAAGCTCCTTGTTTAATTATTCATACTATTTTATATCACAAAAAAATGTTCATGTAAATTACTTTTGTTCTAGATTATCTATTAAATCTTTACAAATACTCCAATCTAATAAATTTAAAAATTCGTAATCTCTTTTCAATTTTTCTAGTATTTCTTTTGTATTGTCTGTTGAACCTAAATCTGACACTATTATTTCTTTTATGTTTTCTTCTTTACCATATAATATTCTAAAAATAGTAGAACGCATAAAATTTTCTATCTGTTTTTCTTGATTTTTTACTGCAATTATAAAGTAAATTCCATTTGTTTTTATTTTACTGCATATGCATGCATAATATATTGTTTTTATTATTTCTATTAATCCATATAGTGCCAATACCCAAATAATGCCATTTAAAATAAAATTAAGCATATAACACCCTCTCCTTAGGTATTATATGCTTTAATTTTGTATTTGGTTAACCTTGGTCAACTAAAATTAGATACATTTTTTTAGCATTATCTGAAAAGAATATAGGAATTTTTAATTCATCATCACCATATCCAAAAAGATTGCAAAAAATTCTCTCACCATCACTATCAACATGCCAATTACCAAAAGCTTGACCACCGTCTTTTATTGATTCTCCAATATCTGCTAAATATCGTATTTCACCAAATGTTTCATTATTGTTATCCCTTTCTAAAACCAAAGCTATTTCTTGTTCTTCCCATCCACCTGAAGCTTGACTTATATATTTATTTACATCTTCTAATGTTTTTAATGTGTTCAATTTTTCTTGTTCTGTATTTCCAGTTATTTGGTTATTAATTGAATACCAGTCTAATATATATAATCGTGCATCTTCATCAAAATCATAATTTGATTTGGCAGGTTCCTCAAATTTATCTTTTTGTTTTGCTATTGAGCCATATACAAAATTTAACCTGTATTTTACATCATATTCCCATATATCTTCTAATTTTATACTTTCGCCTTCTATTGTTACTGTCTTATCCTCTTCATTAACTTCTCCATATTCCCCATTTTCTATTATGCTTATTAATTCTGCTTCTGTTATATTTTCTCCTAAATTGTCTGCTATTTTTGCTGTTATGTCTCCTATTATTTGTTCTTTTACTCTTGCTATTGTTGTTCCTTTTGCTCCTTCTCTTGCTTTTTCAAATAGTCCTCCATTTAATGAT
>CAYMXX010000063.1:0-6241 GCA_964394545.1 uncultured Clostridium sp. | reverse complement strand
GAACACAGAAGTTAAGCTTGTCAGTGCCGAAAATACTTGCGGGTTACCCTGCTGGGAAAATAGGTCGTTGCCAGATTTTTTTTATGCCTAAAAAAATAAAAACCGTAAAAACGGTTTATTTTTTTGCTTAAAACAATTAGATTATTAGTATGAATAATATATTTACTCTTAATCAATAAATTCAATTTTATTATTTTTCAAAGATTTAATTTGAGCTAATGAATAAACATCATAATCTAAATTATCTAATATTTTTCTACCAGGTTGAAAAGATTTTTCTATAACAATTCCAATACCTGCTACATTTGCGCTAGCATTTTCAATTAATTTTATAGCACCTTTTGCAGCTTCACCATTTGCTAAAAAATCATCAACTATTAAAATATTATCATTTTCATTTATGTATTTTTTTGATAATGTTAAGTTATAGGTGTTATTTTTAGTAAAAGATTTTACCTCAGTCTGATAAAAATTATCATCTAAAATTTTTGAAATTTGCTTTTTTAATATTACCATAGGAACATCAAGTTCAATTGCAGTCATAAGAGCAGGAGCAATTCCAGAACTTTCAATTGTAAAAACCTTAGTAATATTTTTATTTCTAAAATAACTTGCAAATTCAATTCCAATTTCTTTCATAAGTAAAGGGTTTACTTGGTGATTAAGAAAACTATCAACTTTTAAAATATTATTATCAAGAGCAATTCCCTTTTCGACAATCATATTTTTTAATAATTCCATTTTTAACCTCCTAGAATAATATATTATTATTATATAATATTAAAATAAAAAGTAAAGAAAAATGAGATAAATTGTAATTTGTAGGAACAATTTATTTAATAAATAAATCTAAATATTAAATTGTAAAATAATTCTACTTAATATATAATAATACAAACGAAAGGGTGATAAAAAATGGCAAAGACAATGTGGAAACCAGGAACATTTATATATCCAATACCAGCAGTAATGGTATCTTGTGGAAATATGGAAGAAGCAAATATTATAACAGTTGCATGGACAGGAATAATAAATACAAATCCAGCAATGTGCTATATATCAGTAAGGCCAGAAAGATATTCATATAATATAATAAAAGAAACAGGAGAATTTGTAATAAATTTAACTAGCAAAGATTTAGCATACGCAACAGATTGGTGTGGAGTAAAATCAGGTAAAAATGTAGACAAATTTAAAGAAATGAAATTAACAAAAGAAAAATGCAACTTTGTTAATTGTCCAGCAATTAAAGAAAGCCCCGTATCTATTGAATGTAAAGTAAAAGAAATAAAAGAACTTGGTTCACATCATATGTTTATGGCAGAAGTATTATCAATAAATGCAGACGAAAAGTATATTGATGAAAAAGGAGCATTTGATATATCAAAATGTGATTTAATAGCATATGCAAATGGAAAATATTTTGAACTTGGAGAGCAAGTAGGAAAATTTGGATATTCCGTACAAAAGAAAAATAAAAAATAGATGGGTGGACTATGTAATCCACCCATAATAAAATGCTAATAATTTAAT
Organism: uncultured Clostridium sp.; assembly: GCA_964394545.1. GTDB lineage: Bacteria > Bacillota > Clostridia > TANB77 > CAG-508 > CAG-452. Next base: position 4,708 of record CAYMXX010000063.1, on the reverse strand, counting down.
TACTTATATCTTTCATAAGTTTTATAATTTCAATCAATTTATCAATATCAATATTTTCTGATTTTATAAACTTACATAATTTTTTCGTTTTAGCGACATCTGTATTTACTAAACTGCTAGAAAATCCTAAAAAATCATTTGGAGTAACACTATAAAATTTAGATAATTGTATAATAATTTCAATAGGAACCTTACTATTCCCAGTTTCATAATGACCATATGTTGAACGAGGAATGTTTAAGTATTTTGCAACTTCCGATTGAGATAAATCATTATCTTCCCTAAAATCTTTTATTACTTCATTAATTTTTTTCATAAGCCTCACCAAAATAATTTTACCCAAAATGTTATATAAAATTATAAATATGCTCATAAAAAGATTTTTAAATATAAATATGCTCGAAATACAAACAAAAATATTTAGCATTTTAAATTATTTACTGAACTGTAACAAAAATGACGAATAATACCAAAAAAATCTGAAAAAACGTTGACAAATCTAATAAAATATGATAAATTATATAAGCTATGTTTCTAGATTGGGGACATAGCTTAAAAAACGCATCGTTAAAAACCCGCAGAATAAAGTTGGAGGTGGAGCTAAAATGGCTGCAAAAGGACCAAGAGAAAATATAACATTAGAATGTACAGAATGTAAAAGAAGAAATTATACAACAAGTAAAAATAAAAGAAACAATACAGATAGACTAGAAGTTGCTAAATATTGCAAATATTGCAAAAAAAGAACAACACATAAAGAAACAAAATAAAAGCTATTTTAAGGAGGAAATAAAATGGCTAAAGAAGCAAAAAGCAATAAAGATGTAAAAAACAAAAAGCATTTTTGGAAAGACTTTAAAGCTGAATTAAAAAAAGTTATTTGGCCAACACCAAAACAAGTAGTTAATAACACAATAGCAGTTATAGTTATTGTATTAATTACAGCAGCAATTGTCTTTGTATTAGATGTAGTATTTGATTTAATTAATGAAAAAGGAATTAACAAATTAAAATCAAATATTAAAGAAAAAGTAGTTGTTGAAAACATAATTGAAACAAACGCAGATGAATCTAATGTAGAGCAAGTAAATGAAAATGGTGAAACAGAAGGTCAAGAAAATTCTGTAGCAGAATAGGAGGCTATGATAAATGTCTCAGATAAAAGAAAATTTAGAACCAAGATGGTATGTTGTGCATACTTATTCTGGATATGAGAATAAAGTAAAAACAGATTTAGAAAAAACAATAAAAAATAGAGAACTAGAAGATTACTTCTTTGACATAGTTGTTCCAATGGAAGAACAAATAGAAATTAAAGATGGCAAAAGAAAAGCAAATCTAAAAAAAGTATTTCCAGGTTATGTATTAGTTAAAATGATAGTAACAGAAGAATCATGGTACATAGTTAGAAATACAAGAGGTGTAACTGGATTTGTGGGTTCTGGAACAGATCCAATTCCATTGACTAACGAAGAAATTAGAAATATGGGATTTGAAACTACAATTGTAAACGTTGATTATGAAGTTAACGATTCTGTAAAAGTAGTAAATGGACCATTATCAGGATTTATTGGAACAGTTCAAGAAATAAACAAAGAAAAGAACAAAGTAAAAGTAATGGTATCTATGTTTGGAAGAGAAACACCAGTAGAACTAGAATTCTCTCAAGTAGAAAAAGTATAGGAGGAAAATAAAATGGCAGAAAAAGAAATTACAAATGTTGTTAAATTACAAATAGAAGCTGGAAAAGCAACACCAGCACCACCAGTAGGACCAGCATTAGGTTCAACAGGTATTAATATTATGCAATTCACAAAGGAATTTAATGAGAAAACAGCTAACCAACCAGGAATGATAATTCCAGTTGTAATAACAGTATATCAAGACAAAACATTCTCATTTATTACAAAAGTACCACCAGTTGCAGTATTAATAAAAAAAGCATTAAAAATAGAAAAAGGTTCAGGAAAACCTAACAAAGATAAAGTAGCAACAATAACAAAAGCACAAGTAGAAGAAATTGCAAAAACAAAAATGGAAGACTTAAATGCAGCTTCATTAGAAACAGCAATGAGTATGGTTATGGGTACTGCTAGATCTATGGGTGTAGTTGTAAGCGAATAAAAATCATCATCTTACATTTAAAATATCGGTATCAAAAAATGATATAAATTTAATTGGGAGAATGCAAAGCATTCGTTAAAACCAAAGGAGGAAAGAAAAAATGAAAAAAGGAAAAAGATATCAAGAATGTGAAAAACTTATTGATAACACAAAAAGTTATAGTGTAAAAGAAGCACTAGAAGTATTTGAAAAAATGCCAAAACCAAAATTTGATGAAACAGTTGAATTACATGTTAAATTAGGTGTAGATGGAAAACAAGCTGACCAACAAGTTAGAGGAACAGTTGTATTACCAAATGGTACAGGAAAAACTCAAAGAGTATTAGTATTTGCTAAAGGTGATAAAGCTAAAGAAGCAGAAGCTGCAGGAGCAGATTTTGTTGGTGCTGAAGAACTAATACCAAAGATTCAAAATGAAAACTGGTTTGATTATGACGTTATAGTTGCAACACCAGATATGATGGGAGTAATTGGTAGATTAGGTAAAATATTAGGGCCTAAAGGATTAATGCCAAACCCAAAATCAGGAACAGTAACTATGGACGTAACAAAAGCAATAAATGAAATCAAAGCTGGTAAAGTAGAATACAGATTAGATAAAACAAATATTATCCACTTAGGATTTGGAAAAATTTCATTTGGAAGCGACAAATTATTAGAAAACTATGAAACAATAATGGATGCAATACAAAAAGCAAAACCAGCAGCAGCAAAAGGACAATACATTAAAAGCGTTGCAATAAGCACAACAATGGGACCAAGCATATATTTAGCTTAGTGATATATTAAAAATAAAAGAAAATTGTAGGGGTGGACGACCCTGTCCGCCCACAAAATGTTACAATTACATAAATTTAGCCAAAGACAGTAGGCAAAAATAAGCCCTACCGAGGTAGAACGAGAGAATATAAAACTCTGTTAATACCTTGTGTAGGTTTAACAGAGTTTTTAAATTAAAAAATATAAATTAGGAGATAAACTTAAAAAAGTTAAGTTTTGTCCTTGTACATTAATAGGAGGTGAATAAATTGGCTAGTGAAAAAATCTTAGAGCAAAAGAAAAAAGAAGTAGCTGAATTAGCAGAAAAAATTAAAGAAGCTAAAGTAGTTCTTTTAACAGATTATAGAGGTATTAGCGTTTCTGATGTAACAGAATTAAGAACAAAACTAAGAGAAAAAGACGTTGAATACAAAGTTATAAAAAACAACATAACAAGAAGAGCATTAGAAGAATGCAAAATAGAAGGATTAGAAGAAGTACTAGAAGGACCAACAGCAGTTGTTATGGGAAATGGAGATTATTTAGATGCATGTAAAACAATATATGAATATGCAAAAGATAATGATTTCTATAAAATAAAAGGTGGAATAATTGATGGAAAAGTAATGTCAACAGAAGAAATAATAACACTTGCAAAATTACCATCAAGAGAAACATTACTATCAATGCTTGCTGGTGCATTACTTGGAAATATTTCAAAACTTGCAGTTGCACTTAATGAGGTTAAGGCTCAAAAAGAAGCAGCATAGTATTTAAAGGGAGATAAACTTAAAAAACTGACATCACTAATTCATAAGTAGGGGACATTGCTCCTCAAAAGTGGAAGTGACCAAAAAGTAAGCTGTGTCCCCTTACATTAATAATAAAAAAATAAAAAAATAAAAAAAGGTGGAAGGCGTAAAAACTGACATCTTACATTATTAGGAGGAATAAAAATGAATAAAGAAGAAATGATTGAAGAAATCAAAAAAATGACAGTAGTAGAATTAGCTGACTTAGTAAAAGCTATAGAAGAAGAATTTGGAGTATCTGCAGTAGCAGCAGCTGCACCAGCAGCAGGAGCTGTTGCAGGAGCAGCAGAAGAAAAAACATCTTTTGATGTTGTATTAAAAGAAGCTGGAGCAAACAAAATACCAGTAATTAAAGTTGTAAGAGATGCAACAGGATTAGGATTAAAAGAAGCTAAAGATTTAGTTGACGGAGCACCTAAAACAGTTAAAGAAGGAGTTTCTAAAGAAGAAGCTGAAGAATTAAAAGCTAAATTTGAAGAAGCTGGAGCAACAGTTGAATTAGCTTAGTTAAAATAAGAAATAAAAAAACAAAGATTGTACAATCTTTGTTTTTTTATTTTGTTTTTTAGTGCCTTGAATTTACTAATTGTAAATATGCAAAATACTAGTGTAACCATTTTTGTAAACTTCTCATAAAATATAGCAAAACTTATACAGAGAGGATGAATAAAAATGATGAGTTACATAATAGAAGGAGGAAGAAGACTAGAAGGAACACTGGATGTTTCGGGTTCTAAAAATGCATCTTTACCAATAATAGCAGCAAGCATATTAAGTGGAAAGGTTACAAAACTATATAATGTACCAAACATACACGATACTCAAATAACTTTGAAAATATTAGAGATTTTAGGTTGCAAAATACATAGAAGAAATGGTAAAATAATTATAGATTCGAGCAATATGGAAGAACATGAAATTCCAGACGATTTAATGAGACAATTAAGATCATCTGTAGTACTTGCAGGAGCAATAATTGGAAGATTTAAAAAAGCAACTTTTTCATATCCAGG
>CAYMXX010000062.1:0-6309 GCA_964394545.1 uncultured Clostridium sp. | reverse complement strand
CTAGACGAAAAAGCAATATATGCAAAAGGATTAGACGATGGAGTAAAAGAAGGAAGCAAAAATAGAAACATAGAAATAGCTAAAAAAATGTTGCAAGAAAATATTGAAATAGAAATAATAACAAAAATAACAGGATTAACGCAAGAAGAAATAGAAAAGATAAAAAATAAGTAAATATAAATTTTTAGTAAAAACAGTATAGTATAAAAGTATAAAAGCTATGCTGTTTTTTTATTTAATGCAAAGAGATAAATTGTTCATACAAATTACAATTTTCCTAATTCTAATCCCTCCAAGAAAAGAAAAAATGAATAGTGGACAAAAAGTAAAAATAATGTTATATTATGTAAGAATGCGTAAAAGGATTACTTTTTTTAAAGGAGAAACAAAATGGGTAATTATGAAAAAGCAAAAAGCTTATTAAAAAAATATAATCAACAACAAATAATTTCTATTGCAGATAAAATGCCAGAAGAAAAACAAGAAATGCTTGCAGAGCAAGTGCTAAAAATTGATTTTGAAGAATTAAAAGAATTATATGAAAAAACATTTGAGGATATATATGTAGATTTAGAGCAATTAGAACCAATAAAGGGGGTAAACCCAGACAAAATTTCACAAGAAAAACTAGATGAATATGAGCAAATTGCATCTAAAATAATAAAACAAAATAAATTTGCAGTAGCAACTATGGCAGGTGGACAAGGAACAAGACTTCGGGCATTTGCTTCCAAAAGGTACATATAAAATAGATATTGGGGAAAATGGAAAATATTTATTTGAGGTTATTGTTGATACTTTAATAAGAGCAAATAAAAAATATAATGTTACTATACCTTGGTATATAATGACAAGCAAAGAAAATAATAAAGCTACAGTAGAATTTTTAGAAGAAAAAAATTATTTTAGTTATCCAAAAGAGAATATATTTATTTTTGAACAAGGAGAACTTCCTTTAATAACAGAACAAGGAAAATTATTATTAAATAAGGAAGGCTTAATAAAAGAAGCATCTAATGGAAATGGTGGAATTTTTAATTCTATGCTAAAAAAAGGTGTAATAGATGATATGGAAAAAAGAGGCATAGAATGGGTTTTTATAGGTTCTGTTGATAATATTTTGCTAAAGTCAGTAGATAGCTTGCTTTTAGGATTAACTGTAAGTGAAGGAAATGAAATAGGTACGAGAACAGTTTTAAAAAGAAGTCCAGAAGAAAGAGTTGGAGTCTTTTGCAAACAAAATGGTAAAATAAAAGTTATTGAATATACGGAACTTCCAAAAGAAATTGCAGGTATAAAAGATGATGATGGAGAATTGGTTTTTGGAGAGTCACATATAATGTGTAATTTGTTTAGTTTGAATGCAATAAAAAGGGCAAGTACAAAAGAAATGGAGTATCATATAGCATTTAAAAGAACAGACTATTTAGATGAAAATGGAAACTTTATAGAAGTAGAAAAGCCAAATGCATATAAATTTGAGCAATTCATATTTGATAGTTTTAAATTGTTTAATAATATATCAATTTTAAGAGGAAAAAGGGAAGAAGATTTTGCTCCAATAAAAAATAAAAATGGAGAAGATAGTCCAGAAAGTGCCAAAAAACTATATGAAAACTATTGGAAAAAAGCATAAGTTGTGATATATTATAAAAGTAAAAACTGTGTCTATGAAGGGATGGTAAAAATGAGTAGAAGAGGTAGAAGATATAATAGATATGCAGAGCCAAAACTTAACATGAAAAAAGTTTTAGGTGTAATTGTAGCAATACTAGTAGTAATAATGGTAATTGTTTCAATTGTAAATGTAATAAAAAACGGAAAAGACAAAAATAAATTAAAAAGCTACTCATATTATACTGTATATGAAAATGGTAAATTTGGAGTAATAAACAACGAAGGAGAAAAAGTTATTAATCCGGAATATACAGAAATAATAGCAATTCCAAATAAAGATATTCCAATATTTGTGTGTACATATGATGTAAATGATCAAGATGGAAAATATAAAACAAAAGTAATAAATCAAAATAATGAAGAGTTATTTAAAGATTATGAAAAAGTAGAAGCAATAGATAATTTTGATTCAAAACAAAATATTTGGTATGAAGATAATGTTTTAAGAGTTCAAAAAGACGGAAAATATGGTTTAATAAACTTTGAAGGTAAAGAAATTTTACATTGTAATTACGAAGAAATAACGGCATTAAAAGGTGTAACAAGTAACTTGCTAGTAAAAAAAGATGGAAAAGTAGGACTTGTAAATGAAAAAGGACAAACTATTGTAAATACAGAATACAAAGATATACAAACTCTAAAAGAAGGTTACAAAAACGAATATATAATAATAAATGATAATAATCAATATGGAATAATAAGTACAACAGGAACAGTAATAGTAGAACCTAAATATGAAAGTGTTAAATATTTAAACAGTTCAGAAATGTTTGCAGTTAAAGAAGCAGGTGCTTGGAAATTAATTAATAAAGATAATGAGATTTTAATAGATGGTGGTTATGACAATATAGTAGAAGTTAAAGGAGAAAATGTAGTAGTAGAAAAAGACGGAAAATATGGAGTTGTAACAACAAAAAATGAAGAAAAAATCCCAGTAGAATATGAAGAGATTAAATATACATTTTCTATATATTACATAGCAAAAACAAGTGGAAAATATGGAATAATTAATTTAGAGAATGAACAAATAAAAGACTTTAACTATGTAAATATGAATTATGTGGAAAAAGGTGATTTTATACAAGCCGATGTATCAGATACAGAAACAGTAATATTTGATAATAACTTATCTGAAAAAATAAATGGAATAGTATCTGAAATAAATCAAGAAAAAGGCTATATAAAAGTATATACAAATAATGAATACAAATATTACAACTTCAAATTTGAAGAGAAAAAGTCATCAGATATATTAACAGCAAATAACCTATTTTTAAGTAAAAAAGATGGAAAATATGGATACGTAAATAAAGAAGGAAAAGTAATAGTAGATTACATATATGAAGATGGAACAGAGCAAAATTCATGTGGATTTTCAGCTGTAAAAAAAGACGGCGTTTGGGGAAGCATAAATAAAATAGGTGCAGTAGAATTGGAGCCATCAATTAACTTAGATGATAATATATATACAAATTTTATAGGAAAATGGCACTTAAATGATAGTGGATTATATTACGAAAAATAATAGAGCAAAAGGGGGAATTTCCCCCTTTATTCTATAAAAATTGCAAAAGAGGAGAAGAAAAATGGAGTTAAAAGTAAAATATCAATACACATATTTTATAAAACCGTTTTTAATTAAAGAAAACAAATATAAAAAGTATTTATTAAGCTTATTAAAAAATGATAAGTTTAATTTGAAATTTTTTGAAAAAGAAAGGGATTTAAATATATATTCATATTTTTTACCAGAGGTAAGAGATTATATTTTTTCAACATTTCATTATGATAAACAAAAGATAAAAGAATTTGAAGGACTAAATAATGTATTAAAATCTAACATTTTAGCAGATTTACCTTGCAATGTTTTTGAATACAAATTAAACAAAAAAGCTCAAGGAAAAATAAACGATAATGAAGGTATATTTTTTAATATAACTAATATAGAAGTTGTTTGCTTTGACTCAGGAATTTGTTTTTTATTAATAAAAACAGATTTAGAAAACAATCAAAAATTTTCTAGTTTATTAGATTTTAATTATAAATTTAAAGATATAAATTCTGAATTTTCGAAATTAAAAGAATATAACAATATAAAAATTCAAACAGATACATTTAGTAATATGAAGGATTTGCCACAATTTATACAAGAAATAATAGGAGTAAATAGCAAATTTGCAGAATTAAAAGACATTGATATGTATAATAGAAGATTTTTTGTTTATACATATGCGTGTATAGAGCAAGATAATTGGGAAAATTTTAGTGATATAGAAAATGATTTTATAAAATTTACAAATGTATTACCAAATAGTAATACTATTGCATTTAATGGCGATAAATTAGATAGAATGGTTGAAACATCAGAACAATTTAAAAATGCAAGATTTGGATTTACAAAGCAAAGTGCAACATTTCTTGCTTCTAGTATAGATACAAATAATTATACAAAATTATTATTTGAATATGATAATGATTATTTGTATACACTAATTTTTAGTTTGTATCAAAGAATCTATTTAAAGAAAATGGAAATAGATTTAAAAAGTAAAAAAAATATAGATAACATACGAAAAAGATTTACTAAATTCACAAAAGAAATATGGGGCAAAGAACTAACAAATTCTGTTACTGGGACAGCATTTTATGGTAAATGGAAAAATATATTTGAATTAGAAGGAATATATAACAACATAAAAAACAAATACGATGTTATATACAAAGACTCATCTGTAGAAAAAGAAAATAAAGTAAATAAATTGATTTTAATTGCATTAATAATATCATTGATATTAAATATAATCAATTTAGTAGTGTTAATAAAAATCACATAGACTTTAGAGGAGGTAACATGAAAACCTTTTGTGGAACAGATATAATAGAAATAAGTAGAATAAAAGAATCAATAGAAAGATCACGGAGAAAGATTTTTAAATATAATTTATACTCCAGCAGAAATAGAATATTGTGAAAGTAAAAAAAATGCAAAATACTATCACTATGCAGGAAGATTTGCAGCCAAAGAAGCAATATTTAAAGCTGTGTCAAACCTTTTAAAAAATAAGTTTGACATATCTTGGCACAATGCACAGGTAATAAACGATAAAAACGGAAATCCTCAAATAGAATTTTTAGATGTAAAATTTGATAAACTAAAAAGCATAGATATATCAATATCACATTGCAAGGAATATGCAGTTGCAACAGTAGTTGCAGTAGTGGAGGAATAAAATGGAACTTTTTGATTCACATGCACATTATAATGACGAAAAATTTGAACAAGATAGAGAAGACCTTTTAAAAGAAATATATAATTCTGGTGTAACAAAACTAGTAAATGTTGGTTACAGTTTAGAATCTTCTAGAACTGCAGTAGAAATAGCAAATTCACATGAATTTATATATGCAACAGTTGGAATTTCTCCAAATGATATAGAAGACTTTAAAAGAGAGGATTTACAAGAAATTATAAAACTTGCTCAAAATAAAAAAGTAGTTGCAATAGGAGAAATAGGATTAGATTATTATTGGAATAAAGAAAATAAGGATTTACAAAAAGAAGTTTTTGTATCTCAAATAGAAATAGCAAACAAATTAAATTTACCAATAGTTATTCATACAAGAGAGGCAATATATGATACATTAGAAATATTAAAAAATAATAATTGCAATAAAAAAGGTATATTTCATTGTTGTCCATTTAATGTAGACTTAGTTAGAGAAGGATTAAAATTAGGATTCTACATATCTTTTGCAGGACCAACAACTTTTAAAAATAGTAAAAATGCAAATGAGATAATAAATATGGTACCACTAAGCAAAATGTTAATAGAGACAGATTCTCCATATCTTAGTCCAGAGCCATTAAGAGGAAGAAGAAATGATTCTAGAAATGTAAAATATATAGCACAAAAAATTGCACAAGTAAAACAAATTTCAGAAGAAGAGGTTGCAAAAGCAACATATGAAAATGCAAAAAGAATATTTGAAATAAAATCCAGCTAAAAACTGGATTTTATTTATTTTATTTTCCAAAATCAACTTTAATGTTTTTTCTAGCTTCTTCACTTTCAACTTTAAAGAAATCTTCTACTTTAAAACCAAACATAGAAGCAATAATATTAGAAGGAAAAACTTCTAATTTAGTATTATACATTGTTACAGTATCATTATAAAATTGTCTTGAAAAAGAAATTTTATTTTCTGTATTTTGTAATTCTTGTTGTAATTCAGAAAAGTTTTGATTTGCTTTTAATTCTGGGTAACTTTCAGAAACTGCCATAATAGTTTTTAAAGCTCCTGATAATTGGTTATCAAGTTCAGCTTTTTCATGAATACTGCCTGCATTTGCCCAAGATGTTCTAAGCTCTGCAACTTTTGCTAAAACTCCTTCTTCATGTTCCATATAACCTTTTACAGTTTCTACTAAATTTGGTATTAAATCAAATCTTCTTTGTAATTGGACATCAATTTGACTCCAAGAATTTTTTACTTTTTGTCTTAGTCTAACTAAATTATTATACATAGAAATTACAAGAAGTATTAATGCTACAATAATAATTAATGCAATCCACATAATAAAGACCTCCTATAAAAATAAATTTACAAATTCATTATAGCATAGTAAAAATT
>CAYMXX010000061.1:0-6321 GCA_964394545.1 uncultured Clostridium sp. | reverse complement strand
GAAAACCAGCAGAAATAGCAGAAAAAATGGTACAAGGAAGAATTGGAAAATTCTATGGAGAAATTTGTTTATTAGAACAAGACTTTGTAAAAGATCCATCTATAAAAGTACAAAAATTATTAGACAATAACAGTGCAGAAGTAGTAAGATTTGCAAGATTTGAAAAAGGTGAAGGACTTCAAAAAAGAGAAGAAAACTTCGCAGAAGAAGTTGCAAAACAAATGAACCAATAAAATAAAACAATAAAAAACGGATTAAAATCCGTTTTTTTATTGTTTTATTTTTAAAATTTAATTAGAATCCAATTTCAAATTTCGCAGATTTTAAAGGGCTTAATCTAAACTCTATCTTGAATAAATCGAATTTAGATAAATCTTTGCTCTCTAAGCATTCAATATAAAAATTAAGAGCTTCTTCTGTTTTACAAGCAGAAATAATAGCTGGATTTAAATCATACTTAAACATAATATTAAGAGCATATTTTAAAGCATCAAAAACTGATTTTGCTTCTCGATCTCTTATTAAAGAATAGGCTTCCCTAAACCTTGCTAAATTAGGACGTTTTGTATAATAATCTAAAGGCAAAATAAATTCTTTATTTACAACATATTCTAAAGATTTATATTCTTTTGGATATGCTTCCATATAAGATTGAATCTCAGAAAGTGTATATGGAAGAAATACTTTGTTTTCTTTCTCAGATATAATTAAAGTATTGTTATCATGGATAGTTTTGTCAACAATTTCACTTGAATTTACTTCTGTAAAATTTGCATTGTCTAAACTATTTATTTCTTTAACGAAACGATCGACTTCTATATCTGCTAGAATAATATTGCTTTTTAAATCTTTATATAAAGAAAGATAATTAGTTATATTTTCTTTTAAGATTTTTTCTGTTTCACCAGAAGAATTTTTTCGCGATAATGAAATAAATTCGTTATTTATATCAATTAATAAAGCTTTTAAAGAGTTTAAACTTTCTATATTATTTATAAAATTTTCCGAAATTTTATCTATTTCTTTTGCGTAATCTTTTTTACAAACAGAGTCCGTTTTTGACAAAGTGTCGAACATACACATTATTTCATTCTTTTTGTTTTCCTGCTCTGCTATTTTTAAATTAAGAGTTACTAAATTAGTTTCAAAATTTTGTAACAAATATAATTCATTTGAATTAAATATACTATCTTTTGTACTTGTTTCCAATTATATTCCTCCTATAAATTAAACATATAACTAAATACATTATAACACAAGTAAAAATAAAAGTATGTGACAGAAAAATTAAAAAAACATTACAAAAGAACAAAAAAAGACTTTTTAGTGTAATACTCCTGTAATAAAATAGTGCTATAATATAAAGTATCAATGAAAATAAGGAGGGTTTCAAAAGATGAAAAACAAAAAAAGAAATTATGCAATTGTAGTATTAGTAATTTTACTATTAGCATTAGCAGTAGGATATGCTGCATTTAGTGACGAATTAAATATTACAGGTACAGCAAATGCAAAAGGTACATTTGACATGCAATTTAGTTCTGCAACAATAGACACTACTACAGCTAAAGGTATTGATACAGCAGGATCAAGTGCAACAATATCAGCAGATAAAAACACATTAACAGTAGTTGTAAAAGATTTAGCTTATCCAGGTGCAGGAACAAATGTAACAGTTGTTGCAAAAAATGCAGGTACTGTTCCAGCAAAATTAAATGGATTAACATTTACTGGAGTTGATGATTCTGATATAAAAGTTACATTTCCAGAAGGATTAGCACAAAACGAAGTAGTGCAACCAGGAGGAACATGTACAATTACTTTCTCTGTAAAATGGGATAAAAACTCAACTTTAAGCTCAGAAAAATCATTAAGCTTTACTGCAAAATTGGATTATGTACAAGAAACAACAGAATTTACAGGAACACCAGCACATGCAGACACAAATACAAATGCATAAGAAAGCATAAATATCAAGGGTAATTTAAAAACAAAATTACCCTTGAAGCGCGTAAAAACAATTAGTATAAAGGAAGACTAAATGAAACAAACAAAAATAGAAACGATTTTAATATTTGGAATTTTAATTTTATATTATGCCCTAACACAAATATTTTTTGTAAAAATGGGAAGTATATATTCTGTAATAATAAATCCACTATTTTGGATTTTGTTATGTGTATGCTTAAAATTATATATAAAAAAGACATATGCAATAGCAAAATTAAAGAAAGAAATTATAGATTATACATTTATAACTGTTTTGGGTTATATAATTGTATATTTGATTTCTGGATTATTTGTTTCATTTGGAAAAAATCCAAATTCTACAACATTAAAAGGACTGATTATAAACTTTTGGATTACAGGAACTGTAATTTTATCAAGAGAATATGTTAGATTTTTGATTATAAATAATACATATGAAAAACAAAAGAAAAAAGTAGGAATAGCGCTAATAATTATAATGACGTTGTTAGAAGTAAAAACATTGAATATAATTGATGTAAATATTTATTACATTTTTAAACAAATAGCATCAGTGTTTTTACCAGCATTATCTAAAAACATATTATTTACATATTTAGCTTATTGCAAAAATTATGTGGCAGCAGTATGTTATGACTTGCTTATATATCTAGTTTTGTGGTTATCGCCAATTTTACCAAACATGACTTGGTTTATGATAGCGATAATAGATATAGCAATACCAATAATATTGTTACTATATATAAGATATATAAAAAATAGAAAAGATTATTTTAAATCAAAAGAAGGAACAAGCAATTCTGAACCAAAATCAGTTATAGCATTAGTTATTATAGTAATACTTGCTATATGGTTTGCATTAGGAATTTTCCCAATAAAACCAATAGCTATAGCAACTGGAAGTATGACTCCTGCAATTAATATTGGAGATGTAGCAATAATAAAAAAGTGTAACCCAAATAATTTAAAAGTTGGAGATATAATAGAATATCAAATGCCAGATTTTACAGTAGTACATAGAGTTGTAGGAATAAAACAAGAAAATGGTAAATTCTATTTTACAACAAAAGGGGATAACAACAGTAGTAATGATAAAAATTTAGTAACAGAAGAACAACTTATAGGAAAATGTTTATTTAAAATAAAATATTTAGGGTATCCAGCAATTTGGATAACAGGAATAAAAGCGGAAAATGAACTAGGATTATAAAAGAAAAGGAGAAAGCAATTACTAATGAGAAAAAGAAAGCAAAAACTTAGAAAATCAATAAGAAATTTTTATATAGTTTTGGCTATTACTGTAATAGCTTTCTGTTCTGCTACAATTTTTAATAAAGTAGTAAAAAAAGATACATATGATAAAAAAGAAATAATATTAACATATGCAAACAAGCTGAACGCAACATATAATGTAGATTTAAAAGATAACAAATTCATAAATGAAAAAACTTTACCAATGGGTAAAACTTATGTAACAAATTTAATAGATAAAGTAAATATGCATTTTGATTACTCATATGAAGCATCAAAATATACAGACTTAACATACTCATATTCAATAGTAGGAGTATTGAATGGAACTTATTCTAAAGATGGCACCCCACAGAAAGTATGGGAAAAAGAATATGTTTTACTAGAAAATACAGAAAATAAAAAAACAAATAGTACAATAAGTATAAAAGAGAATATTCCAATAGACGTAAATAGTTATAATGATGAAATTTATAATTTCGAGAAGACATTAGGAATGGCTATTACAGCGAACCTAAATGTTCAATTGAGAGTTAATATAGATGGCAAAATAAATAATACTCAAATATCTGATACATATGTATCAGATATAAATATAGAATTAGGAGAACAGACAACAACAATAACAGGAAAATTAACAGATGAAACAGGAGATACATTATATAAAACAACAACAAATAGTAAAAGCAATACAGTTATTATAGGAGTAAATGCAATATTAATAATTGCTGCATTAGCATGGTTAAGATATATTTCAGAAAATACAACGAATTTAAATACAGTTAGAAACAATTATAAATTAGAATTAAACAGAATATTAAAATCTTGTGAAGACAAGATTGTAAAATTAAGTAAAAATATAGATTTGAACGGAAAAGAAATTATTGAAGTTAAGGATTTTGGAGAACTAATAAAACTATCAGAAGAATTGTATAAGCCAATTTTATATTGGAATTCTAGTCAAAAGGAAGAAGCAGAATTCTTTGTTATAACAAATAATGTAATATATAAATTTATATTAAATGCAAAATAGGAGAAAAGTATAATATGGCAAAATACAAAAGAAAACGTAAAAAAAATAGTGTATTATTGATTGGTATTGCAATTATTGCAATACTAATCTTTATAAGTGTAGGTTATAGTATGTGGTCAGATACACTTTATATAGATGGAACAGCAAATGCAAAATATAAAGAACCAAAATTAGATACAATAACAATTAATAAAACTAGTGATCAATATTTAGAATTTGAGGATGATGTTGGACTTAAAGCTTTTGAAGTAAAAACTACTCAATTAAATAATACAGATGAAAAAATAGAAGTAGTTGGAAATTATGATAGAAGGGGCTGGAATGTAAGTAAAAGAAATGCAACAATAACTCTTACATTTGTAAATAATTATCCTGTAACAATAACAAATGGAAAAGCTACTTTAATAGAAGATACATCTGGATATTCTAATACTTCAGAAACTGGTTATTCTCTTTCGGCAGAACCCACTGCAACTATTGCTAGCAATGAAATAGGAAAATTTGTCATTACTTTTTATTTGAAAGCAAATAGCAACTTATTATCTGGAACTATAAAATATAAAATTTCATATGAAGTAGATGATGTAACAAGATATTTATATTTAACATTAAATATAGAAAAATAGAAAAATGTTTGACCGTACAATCAAAAGATAGTATAATAAAAAAGTAGCAATTTTGCTATTTAGTAGGAAATCCCCAAAAAAATTAAACAAGGAGGAACAGCTAATGGGAAAAAGCAGAGAGAATATTTTTGGAGGAGATTTACATCGGAAATTGCAAGATCCAATAGAAGAGTATTGGAGAAACTATCCTGAAGTTGCTATTCTAGACATGAGGGATGGAGTTAAAATTATTAAAATTCCTAAAGACGTTGGAAACGCGAAAATAAAGAATTTTAAGAGGTATATGAAAGATTTTGGATACAAGATTCTCGGCACAAGAGAATCAAACGATTATATCTTTGTATCATACGATGAAAAATAACCTACAACCCTGTCATTAATTTGACAGGGTATTTTATTTAAAAATATTATTACAAAAATATTACAAAAAACAATTGCATTTTAAAAAAGCATGATATATAATGATACAGAACTTTGAAAAAATATAAAAGAAAGAAGGTTTTAATTTATGAGCAAAAAATATGTATACCTTTTTAAAGAAGGAAATGCAGACATGCGTGAATTGCTAGGTGGTAAAGGTGCTAACTTAGCAGAAATGACAAATTTAGGTTTACCAATACCTCAAGGATTTACAGTTTCAACAGAAGCATGTACAGAATACTACAATGATGGTAAAAAAATTAATGACGAAATTCAAGGACAAATTTTCGAAGCATTAAAGAAATTAGAAGAAATGCAAGGAAAAAAATTTGGAGATACTTCAGATCCTTTATTAGTATCAGTAAGAAGTGGTGCTAGAGCATCAATGCCTGGTATGATGGATACAATATTAAACTTAGGTTTAAATGATGTAGCAGTTGAAGGATTTGCAGCAAAAACAGGAAATCCAAGATTTGCTTATGATTCATATAGAAGATTTATTCAAATGTATTCAGATGTAGTTATGGAGGTTCCAAAATCATTCTTTGAAAAAATTATTGATGAAGTAAAAGAAGAAAGAAAAATTAAATTTGATACAGAACTTACTGTAGAAGATTTAAAAGATTTAGTTAATAGATTTAAAGCGGTTTATAAGGAAGCTATGAATGGAGAAGAATTTCCACAAGATCCAAATGTTCAATTAATGGGAGCTGTTAAAGCAGTATTTAGAAGTTGGGATAATCCAAGAGCTATAGTATATCGTCGTATGAATGATATTCCAGGAGATTGGGGAACAGCAGTTAATGTTCAATCAATGGTATTTGGAAATATGGGAGAAACTTCAGGAACTGGTGTTGCATTTACAAGAAATCCATCTACTGGAGAAAAAGGTATTTATGGTGAATATTTAATCAATGCCCAAGGTGAAGATGTTGTTGCTGGTGTTAGAACTCCAAATCCAATTTCTGCACTTGCAGAAGATATGCCAGAATGCTACAAAGA
>CAYMXX010000060.1:0-6493 GCA_964394545.1 uncultured Clostridium sp. | reverse complement strand
TAACACCTGGCCAATTGCCTATTTTTTGATTTGTACCTGTAAGTAAATTAAAAAGTGTTGTTTTACCACTATTTTGATTTCCAACTAATCCTATCTTCATTCTATAACCTCCACATCTATATTTCTCATCTCTTCCTTCCTAATGCAAAGTTCATAACCTCTAAGCTCTATATCCACAGGATCTCCCATTGGTGCAATTTTTTTTATTAAAATTTCTGTTCCTTTTGTTATTCCCATATCTAATAGATGTCTTCTTACTTCTGGTTTGTCCAAATGCAATCCTAAAACTTTTGCTCTTTGTCCAATTTTCAAGTCACTTAAATGTGCTTTATCACCTTTTTTTAATATATTATTCTTCATATTTTTCTCCTTTCTAAAAGTTAACCTTTGTTAACATTTTAGACCTTAATTTTTTATTTGTCAATACTTTAAATATAAATATTTGTTGTTATTACTATATGAAAAAAATATATATTTCAAAGTGAGTTCGACCTGTTGAATTTAAACTTTTTTCTAAATTGGAGTGTGTATCTTTTACTTAATTATATAGTATCTTAAACGCCTTGAAGAACGGAACTTTTAAATATATACTTTTTTCATATTATAAAAATGAAATTTAAAATCAATGCATATTTTAATAAATTATAATTTGTGTTATAATTTACTATATTATATTACCTAAAGGGGACAAGTATGAAAAATTTAACCAAATCTATTGAAGATTATATAGAAGCTATTTATATGATTGAACTAGAAAAAGGAAATATTAAATCTGTTGATATTTCCTCTAAATTAGGCGTATCAAAGCCAGCTGTAAATAAAGCTATGAATGAATTAAATAGATTGAATTTAATAGAGAAAACTAATTATAGTGATATAGTATTTACAGATGAAGGTAGAAAATTAGCCAAAAAAATATATGATAAACATATGCTTATTTATGAATTTTTATTAACTATTGGCGTAAGTAAAGAAAATGCAAGTATTGATTGTTGTAAAATAGAACATGTAATTAGCGATGAAACTGCAAAATGCATGAAGAAATTTTTAAAGAAATAGGCAAAACCTATTTCTTTATTTTTATTAATAATTTTTCTATCCAACCTTTTTTATTTTTTAATGATATATAACCAATTACAGACATTGTAAATGCTCCTATACAATCTACTATTAAATCTTCCATTGTGTCAGCAAGTGCTGTTCTTCCTACAAGCTGTGTTCCATTTTCTAATGCAAATTTTTGCATGTTTAATCCTAATAGTCCATCAAATGTAAACTCGTATATTTCCCATATTACTCCTAGTGATACTGCAAAAGTAAATGCAAATAATGAAACAAATAATGGTGATAATTTTACATGCACCTTTTCATGTTTGTTTAAAATATTGACAAATGAAAATCCTAACGCTCCAAGCATAGCACCACTAAATGTATGTAATATTATATCCCAATGTGGTACTCTATAATAGTAATTTCTTACCTCTCCTAAAAACACTGCTCCATATAAGAATAATATGTATGCTATGTACATATTTGATGGGATTACTATTTTCGTCTTTTTGCTAATAATATTTGGCAAGAAAAATCCTATTATACCTAATATGCATTGAGAAAGCATTAATACATAGTCTGATTTAACTCTTAATCCTTCTATATTCTCTGTATTGATTTCTGGAGATACTACAATTTTATATATTATAAATGCTATTGGTGCTACAAAACTAATCAATACAAATTTTCCTATAATTGATTTCCACTCTCGCTTTTCCTTATCGTTCATCTATTTCTCCTCACTATATTATATGTATAGTTTTATTAAATGTCATAAATATATGTCGCTTCTAAATCTGCTTCATGAACATATAGTGCAAGTGGATATTTTTTATATGCTTGTCCTATTGTTCCATATAATTCTTTTGGCTCAGTAAATCCCATATGCCATCTTATTGCATATTTTTCTTCTGGAGTTAATTTTATAAATTCGCTAATCATCATTACAGATTTTTCTCCATGCCCATATGGAATAGTATCTTCTATTGTATAATATGGCACTTGTTCCCATACTCCATTGTTTTTTACATTTCTAAAATCTGTTTTATAGAAATTTGTTTTGCATATATCATGTAATAGTGCAACAATTTTTGTAGAATCTGTATCTTCCACTTTTGTTTTTAATATTTCATATACTTTCATGCTATGCTCTAATAATCCACCTTTAAAATTCCCATGATATCTTGTGCTTGCTGGTGCTTCGAAAAAATCTGAATTTTCCAAAAATTCTATTAATTTGTCCATTCCTTCTCTATTAATTTGTTTTAATAATTTTATAAATTCTTCCTTCATATTTTACTCCTTGTTTTGCTCTTTTTTTAATAAATCCCTTATTTCTTCTAATAATAAAACTTCATCAGTTTTTTTTGCTTCTTCTACTAATTCTTCCTTTTGTTTACTTATTTTACTCATAAATTTGTTAACAATTCTTACTAGTATAAATATACAAAATGCTATTATTAAAAAGTCTAATACATTTTGAATAAAACTTCCATATTTAATTTCTGCATTTCCTATTTTAGCAGTTAATCCTGTAAAATCAATTCCACCTATTATAATTCCAATTACAGGCATTATAATATCTCCTACTAATGATGTTACTATTTTTCCAAATGCACCTCCTATTATTACGCCTACTGCTAAATCCATTACATTGCCTCTTGCTATAAACTCTTTAAATTCTCTTAACATATATATTTCTCTCCTTTTATTTTAATTAACAGTATTTTTATATCAAATTTAGTTGTATTTTGTCAATGGGCAAAAATAAAGTACCAAATAAATTGGTACTTTACCTATCTAAATTTCTTTTAATTTTGCATTATAATCTTGTTTTCCTAGTTCTTCTATTATGCCACAATTATTACACATAACGAATCTTCTTTTTGTTTTTGCAAATACTGGTATTCCAAATATATGTGTTCTAAATACTTCTTTGGCTAAGTATGCTTCTTCGTTGTGTTTACAATTCTCACATTGTTTTTTTCCTAATTCCTTTTCTTTTTTTATATACGTTTTCCATCCATATAATATTACCATTCTAGAATCCTCCCATTTTTACTTTGCTTTTTATTTTATTTAAAGCTTCATCAAATTCTTGTATTTTAGCATCTATTGCTTTTTGTGCAATATAATATTTTTTGTCATTCTTAGTTTCTAATGCTATATATCTAAATTGTTGATATACTCCGTCTATCATATTAGAGCAATATGCATTTATAATGTCTGAAAAAGGTATTATTAATATTTCATTACTATAACTAAATATATAATTTTCTGTTATCGCTAATTTTATTTTTTTATACTCTACTGTTGAATCTCTTTCATATTCTTCCTTAAATGCCTGCAAGTCACCGTTTTCTTCTAATTTTTTTAAAGTTTCGTTTGCATTTTTATTTGTTTTTTTATTTGAGAAAATAGAAATAATTGCTATACTTCCAAATAGCACTCCAATTATATAAAATGCTATATCTATGCCATCGTTTTGATCTGTAGTATCTAAATAATATTTTCCAAAATATTCATCATAATTGCTTAAAGTAACTTCATCTGTTTCGTATAGTTCATTTGCAAACTTTACTAAAAATTCTGCTGTTTCTTTTTCTATTTTTTTACTACATCCATAAATTGTAACAGGTTTAATATTATCTATATTTTCTTCTGTAACGTCTTCTCCCCAAATAGGTAAATTTGTATTTTTTCCTGCTGATACTATAAAACTCTTTATATAGTTCTTTGTTTCATAAAAAGCTATATATAATCTTTCGGTTACTTGTCCATCCTCTGTAACTTCTGCAAAAGGTCCTACCAAGTAAGAAATATTAGTTTTGCAATATTGATTTTCATTTGAATTTTCATTAAACTTTTCCCATAAATCTTTATCATCATTTCCTAATAACATTCCAAGCATTATAAAAATCACTGCAATTACTAGGCATATATAGCCTCCCGTACGTTTTGTTTTTTTAACACTTTTAATCTTTTCATCAAATTTTTTCATTTTATCACCCTATTAATCTTATATTTTTAATTGTACTAACTTTTATTTAAAAGCTTTTTCTATTTGTTCTAATGCCCATTTTAATTGCTGTCTTGGAAGTGCAATATTTATTCTTTGAAATCTTTCTCCAGCTTTTCCAAACATACTGCCTCCATCTAGCCATATTTTAGCTTCATTAGTCATTTTTGCTTCGATTTCTTTATCTGTTAATTTTGTTCCCCTAAAATCTAACCATAAAAGATATGTTCCCTCTGGTTCTATTAGTTTCACATTTGGTAATCTTTCATTTAAAAACTCTCTTACTAGATTAATATTTCCTAGTAAATATTCCTTTAGTTCATTTAACCATTCTTCACCATTTTTATATACTACCTCACATGCCACTATTCCCATTGTATTAATTAGAGTATATCCTGTTTTATATATTTCATCTTGGAAACTATCTCTTACTTTATCATTTGGAATAAATATATTTGATACTTGTAGTCCTGCAATATTAAATGTTTTACTTGGTGCTGTGCAAACAAGCATATTATTTTGATATTCTTTATAATTTAGTAATGATGTGTGTTTTCCTTTCCAAACAAAATCACTATGTATTTCATCACATACAATAAATACATTATGCCTATTACATATTTCTATTATTTTTGATAATTCTTTTTCGCTCCAAACTCTTGCTACTGGATTATGTGGTGAGCATAATAAGTATAGTTTTACTTTATATTTTTCAATTTTCTCTTCTAAATCTTTAAAATCTATTTCATAATGATAATCCTCTGTAAGTACTAAATCACTGCTTATTATTTTCCTATTATTATTTTCAATAACCTCTGAAAATGGATAATATACTGGATTATTTATTAAAATGTAATCATTTTCTTTTGTTAGAGTTTTTACTGCTGTCGCAAGTGCAAAAACTATTCCTGGAGTATTTACTATCCACTCTTCGTTTATATCTACATTAAAATGCTTTTTGTACCAGCTTTTTACGGCTTCTTTATATGCAACATCTGGTTTAGAATAGCCAAATATTCCATGGTCTATTCTTAACTTTATTTCTTCTAAAATGTTTTCTGGTAATTTGAAATCCATATCTGCAACCCACATAGGAAATATATCTTTTGGTTTTTCTTTTTCTTCTTTAAAATCATATTTTAAACTTTTAGTATTATACCTATCTATTTCTTTATTAAAATCCATGCATTTTCCTCCTTTTCTTGCTATGCGCAATTACATATTATCATTATTTAATTAAAATATCAATATATTCTTATTTTAAGTTTCGGTATTTTTTTTACTAATGCTATAAATTTATCTATTAAAAAAGAGCCAATATTTTATATTAGCTCCTCTTTAATATTATTCTTTTTTCATCCAGACTGCAAATAGTATTAACGCTACAGCATTAAACACTGTACAAGCACCTGCTATAAGGCTTTGTGTTATTATAGCAGTTCCTAACATGGCCAATGTAGCTCCGATAAGGAATCCCAACATTAGGCTAAAAAGAATATCTTTCTTGCTCATTACCTTTCCCTCCTGAAAAAACTCTTTTTAATATTGTGTCTATATATCAACCTGTAAAACAGGATTATAAAAATTAAGCAGGATTTATTATAGTACCATTTAATATTATTGTCAACTTATTTTAGAATTTATCTATTAGCCATATGCTAGCCCTTTGAAACTCCTTTTTAATATTCAGCATAAACAAAGTTTATATGATATTGAAAATAATAAGCGAACAGTAAAAGATTATGAATTATTTGGTATTGCTTATGTTTTAGGAATAGATGTTAATGATTTATTAGCAGATATGAAAAGAAATTTTAAAAAATAAATTTTTTGAAGAATTTTTTATTAAAATTTGACATATAATAAAAAATATAGTATACTATATTTAGCTTAAGCAAGAGAATAAATCGAAGAACTCTAATGTTCACAGAGATATGTTGACCACATATCTCTTTTTTTCGAAAAAATAAAGGCAGTTGACCAGACTGCCTTTGATTAGTTTGTACTAATCTTGAGAATTTTGGTTTTCATCATCTTTACTATTACTAAGTAATAATAAAACAATTAATCGCCAAATTAAATCGAATGAACTCAAGATGTTCACCTCCTTTCACAAAGATTTCCTTTGGAAAAGGATGGATTTATTATGCTTTAATTTTATTTGAAAAACAATGATTTTTTCTACAATTTCAGCGATTATTTTTAATCGGCTTTATTTTTATTTCTACTTTTATATACATTTGCTTGATTTCGACATTGGCTACTATCATATTCATAAAATGTCAATGGGGATGGTTCTGTTTGACAGAATTAAAGTGCAAATCAAAAAGATTATTACTATGAATTTATATTCTCATATATATGAGGAAACAAATAGAGAGGTAGCAAATACGTTTGATAAATTTTTAAAGGTTGGTTAGCAAA
>CAYMXX010000059.1:0-6548 GCA_964394545.1 uncultured Clostridium sp. | reverse complement strand
GAATATTAAACAAGCATTAGAAAATGCAATAAAAATATTAAAAGAAAATAATATAGACGAATCAATTTTAAAAGCAAGAATACTACTGGCAAACATTTTAAAACAACCCAAAGAGTATTTAATAATTCATGAAAAAGATGAATTAAATATAAATGAAATAAATAAATATAAAGAAGATATTCAGAAACTTTCAAATAATATTCCAATACAATATATAACAAATAAGCAAGAATTTATGGGACTAGAATTCTATGTAGACAAAAATGTTTTAATACCACAACCAGATACAGAAATTCTGGTTGAAGAAACAATAAAAATATGTAAGGGGCGCAGTTTTCGGCGACCCGCAAAGAAATATTAAAATTTTAGACCTATGTACTGGAAGCGGGGCAATTGGAATATCTATAGCTAAAAATATAGAAAATTGTGAAGTAACTTTATCAGATATAGATAAATATGCCTTAGAAGTGGCAATAAAAAACAGTAAATATATTGTAGGGGCAAGCATTGCTCGTCCGAAAAATAATGAGAAAAGATATAACGATTACAAAGTAAAAATAATACAGTCAGATTTATTTGAAAATATAAAAGATAAATTTGATATAATTGTATCAAATCCTCCATATATAAAAACAGATATTATAAAAACATTAGATAAAGAAGTTCAAAATGAACCAATACTTGCATTGGACGGAGGAAAAGATGGACTTACTATTTATAGAAAAATTATAAACCAAGCACATAAATACTTAAATAACAATGGATATTTATGTTTAGAAATAGGATATGATCAAAAAGAAGAAGTAATAAAACTAATACAAGAAACAAATAATTATAAAAATATATATTCAAAAAAAGATTTATCAGGGAATGATAGAATAGTAATATGTAAAAATTGTCAAAAAAGCATTGAATAACATGGAAAAATATGGTACTATATTTATCAGAGGTGGAATTTATGAAAAAAGAAAAAAGTGATTTTTTAGAATACGCATTGAAATCAGGAAGAATAAGACCACTAGAAGATGCTTTTGAAGAATTTCCAGTAGAAGAAGAATACCATAAAGGCAATGCGTATTATTATGTAAAAGAAGAAAATGGTAAGTATAATAAATATTCGGTAGGAGATATTGTATTTGTAAGAAAATATAAATATAAGGATGGTAAAGAGGGGAATGATCATCTATTTGTTATAGTGGAAGAAAATAATTTATTAGTCCCTATAGAGTATTTGTCAATGCTAATATCATCTAATTTAGAAAAAATAAAATATGATGCTAATAAATTACTAAAAAAGGATAAAATAAATAATTTAAATAAAGACAGTATAGTTAAAACAGATATTATATATAGTATACACGAAGATGAAATTTTATTTAAAGTAGGGAAAGTAAATATAGAACAAATAATACAATATAGAGAAAACTTTAAAAAATATAAGGAGAGTTAAGATGTCGTTTTCTTCAGATTTAAGAGAAGAATTATTAGAATTAAAAATGTGGGATAACAATAGCAGTTTAAAACAAGATGAACAATTAAGTAGGCTATTAATAAGAGAAGCCTTTATAAAAAAAGGTTTTATTAATGACCCAAACAAAGATTATCACTTGGAAATTTTAATAAAAAATAAAGAAAAAGCAGAACAGATAAAAGAAATAATTCAAAATTTTGGAATAAATATAAAATATACAACAAAGAATTCGGATTATATGTTATATCTTAAAGACGGGGAAGAAATATCGGCTTTTTTAGCACTGATGGGAGCAAATAAAACTGTAATAAAGTTTGAAGAAATAAGAGTTATGAAAGAGACTAGAAATAATATAAATAGATTAGTAAATTGTGAAACAGCAAATTTAAACAAAATAATAGATGCTTCGATAAAACAAATTAATGCTATAAAAAAATTAAAAGAAGAAAGAAAATTTGAAAAATTACCAGAAAACTTGAAAGAATTAGCAGAGTTAAGAATTCAAAATCCACAAGCAAGTTACCAAGAACTAGGAGCTATGTTAAAGCAACCAATAGGAAAATCTGGAGTAAGCCATAGACTAGAAAAAATAATAAAATTATCAGAAGAAATATCTTGAATATAGAAAGGAAAAGTATGAAAGAATTAGGTATATACATACACATACCGTTTTGCAAAAGAAAATGTGCTTATTGCGATTTTATATCATTTTCAGGACATCAAAAGCTAATAGAACCTTATATAAATTCATTAATAAGAGAAATAAAAAATTATAAAACTGAAAAAGAAAAATATGTAATAAAAACTATATATTTTGGTGGAGGAACGCCATCTTTCATCGAAAGTAAATATATTGTAGAAATATTAGACACTATAAAAGCGAAATTTAATGTATTGGAAAATGCAGAAATTACAATAGAAGCAAATCCAGGAACTGTAGATGAACTAAAATTAAAAGATTATTACAATGCAGGAATAAATAGAATAAGCTTTGGACTTCAATCTACAAGAAGTGAATTGCTTAAACTAGTAGGAAGAATTCATAGTTATTCTAGTTTTTTAGAAGCCTATAATTTAGCAAGAAAAATAGGATTTAAAAATATAAATATAGATTTAATGATAGGTTTGCCAGTTCAATTTTTAGAAGATGTACAAAAAGATTTAGAGAAAATAATAGAATTAAAACCAGAACATATATCAGTTTATTCCTTAATAGTAGAAGAAGGAACCAAAATAGAAGAAAAAATAAAAAACAAAGAACTATATTTACCATCAGAAGAATTAGAAAGAAAAATGTATTGGGAAGTGAAGAGAAAATTAGAAGAGGTAGGGTATATTCATTACGAAATATCTAATTATTCAAAACCTGGTTTTGAATCAAAGCACAATATGTCATGTTGGAATCAAGAAGAATATTTAGGGTTTGGATTAGCTGCACATTCATATATAAATAATAAAAGATATTCAAATACAATAGATTTTGATGAATATTTTGATTGGCCAGAAAATTCTAAAATAATCCACGAAAAGCAAACCAAAGAAGATAAACAAAAAGAATTTATGCTTTTAGGATTAAGGAAAATAGAAGGAATAAAAATTTCAGACTTTAAAAACAAATTTATAGAAAATCCAATTTATTTATATAGAGAAAGCTTAAATAAATTGACTACACAAGGATTAATTGAAATTGATATAGATAGTATAAAATTAACTGATAAAGGAATAGATTTAGCAAATTTAGTATGGGAAGAATTTATTTAAAATTCTTCCTTTTTTCTTTCGAGACGGATTAGAATTCGACAATTTAACAAAAATATTTTGAAACGCAAAATATTTTGCAAACGTTTTGGGTCGGCGTCCTCGACGACCCAAAAAAATTATTTGTCTAAAATCATTGCAAACGTTGTAGGGGCGAACTGCGTTCGCCCGTAACTCGTAAGGAATTCCCTATAAAATAGGAATTGTTATGTGTGAAAAAATTAAAAATAAAAAAATTAGCAAACTGTATTGACAAGTGCTAAAAATGATGTATAATAAATTAGCAGTCGGAAATAATAAGTGCTAAAGAAGGGGGATTTGGCATGTTAAGCAATAGGCAAAGAGATATATTAAAAGCAATAATAGAAGAATACATAAATACAGCAGAACCTGTAAGCTCGGCAGCTATATTAGAACGCTATGATTTAAATTGTAGTAGTGCAACAATTAGAAATGACATGTCAGAATTAGAAAGATTAGGTTATTTAGAAAAACCACATACTTCAGCAGGCAGAATTCCTTCTGTTAAAGGTTATAGATTCTATGTAGACGAGCTTTTAAATGATGAAAATATTACATTAGAAGAAATAGAATATATAAAACAAAATTTACAAACTAAAGTCAATGAAATAGAAGATTTAACAAAAATAACAACAAATACAATATCAGAAATGACTCATTATACAACAGTTGCAATAGGACCAGACTCTGCAAGTAATATAATAAAAGATATTAAATTTATTCTTTTAGGAGAAAGACTTTTAATGGTAGTAATACTTACAGAAAATGGAGCAGTTAAAGAAACTATTATTAAATATGACGAAGACCTTACGCCAAATCAAGTTAAAGATTTAAATATTACATTTAATAATAAATTAAGGGGAAAGCATTTAGAAAAAATAGATAAACCTATGGAAGAATATATTTTATCTACAATGAAAACTCAAGCAAAAGTTATAAAACCTATAATACAACAAATGAATAAAGTAATAGAACAAACAAACAAAATATATTTAGAAGGTACAAGCAAAGCATTTGATTTTCCAGAGTTTGAAAAAATAGATACAGCTAAAAACTTTTTAAGTATATTAGATACAAAAGAAGAAATGGTAGAAATATTAAATTCTGGATTAGCAAAAGACATTAATGTATATATAGGCGACGAAAACGAAAATAAAGATTTGAAAGATTTAAGTATAATTACTTTTAAACACAAAGTTGGAAACAAGGACATGGGAACAATTGGAATAATAGGACCTAAAAGAATGAATTATTCAAAGGTTATATCAATTATGAAATATATAAGCAAAAAATTAAATGAGGGAGGATAATATGTCAGAAGAAAAATTAGAAGAAAACAAAATTGAAAATGAAGAAAAACAAGTTGTTGAGGAATCTAATGCAATAAAACAAGAATTAGAAGAAACAACAGACAGACTAAAAAGAATAATGGCAGAATTTGAGAACTTTAAAAAAAGAAGTAACAAAGAAAGAGAAGCTTTATACAATTCATTATTAGCAGATATTATAGCAAGCTTTTTACCAGTTATAGATAATTTAGAAAAAGCAGTACAAGCAAAAACAGAAGACGAAAACTACAAACAAGGAATAGAATTAGTATTAAAACAGTTTATGGATGTACTTACAAAATTTGGAGTAGAAGAAATAAAAACAATTGGAGAAACTTTTGACCCGGAAATACATGAAGCAGTAAGTAGTGTGCAAGACGAAACAAAAGGCGAAAAAGAAATAGTGCAAGAATATAGAAAAGGATATAAAATTGGAACAAAGGTTATACGTCATTCTATGGTTATAGTGGCAAATTAACATGAAAAACTTCGTCTTGCGTTGTTAGACGTTTTTGATGTTAATTCATGTAATTAATAAAGATATTAATTTTAATAATATATAAAACTAAAAAAGAAAGGGGACATATATATGTCAAAAATTATTGGTATCGATTTAGGTACAACAAACTCATGCGTTGCAGTTATGGAAGGTGGAGAAGCAGTTGTAATTCCAAATCCAGAGGGAAATAGAACAACTCCATCAGTAGTTGCATTTTCAAAAAATGGTGAAAGATTAGTTGGACAAATTGCAAAACGTCAAGCAGTTACTAATCCAGACCATACAGTTATCTCAATAAAAAGAGATATGGGAACAAACAGAAAAGTTAAAATAGAAGGAGATGAATTTTCACCACAAGAAATTTCAGCAATGATTCTTCAAAAATTAAAATCAGATGCAGAAAATTATTTAGGTCAAAAAGTTACAGAAGCTGTTATAACAGTTCCAGCATATTTTAGCGATAGCCAAAGACAAGCAACAAAAGATGCAGGTAAAATAGCAGGACTTAATGTTTTAAGAATTATAAATGAACCAACAGCAGCAGCACTTGCATATGGAATGGACAAAGAAGATACAGATCAAAAAATAATGGTATATGATTTAGGTGGAGGTACATTCGACGTATCTATACTAGATATTGGCGATGGTGTATTCGAAGTTTTAGCAACAAGTGGTAACAATAAACTTGGTGGAGATGACTTTGATGAAAGAATAATGAACTATTTAGTTGATGAGTTCAAAAAAGAACAAGGAATAGATTTAAAATCAGATAAAATGGCTATGCAAAGATTAAAAGAAGCAGCAGAAAAAGCTAAAATAGAATTATCTGGTGTAGGTCAAACAAATATAAATCTACCATTCATTACAGCAGATGCAACAGGACCAAAACATTTAGATATAACATTAACAAGAGCAAAATTCGATGAATTAACAAGAGACTTAGTAGAAGCTACAACAGGACCAGTTAATCAAGCATTAAAAGATGCAGGATTAACAGCTGATAAAATAAACCAAGTATTATTAGTTGGTGGTTCTACAAGGATACCAGCAGTACAAGAAGCTGTTAAAAAGATAACAGGAAAAGAACCAAACAAAGGAATAAATCCAGACGAATGTGTTGCAATTGGCGCATCAATTCAAGGTGGAGTTCTTTCTGGAGATGTTAAAGATTTAGTATTATTAGATGTAACACCATTATCATTAGGTATTGAAACATATGGTGGAGTATTTACAAAATTAATAGAAAGAAATACAACAATACCAACTAAAAAATCACAAGTATTCTCAACTGCAGCAGATGGTCAAACAAGTGTTGAAGTTCATGTTTTACAAGGTGAACGTGAAATGGCTGCATACAATAAAACATTAGGAAGATTCCAATTAACAGGAATACCACCAGCTCCAAGAGGAATACCACAAATAGAAGTTACATTTGATATAGATGCAAATGGTATAGTTAATGTATCAGCTA
>CAYMXX010000058.1:0-6559 GCA_964394545.1 uncultured Clostridium sp. | reverse complement strand
AAGACGAACAATGTCGTATATGCCGTAGAGAAGGACAAAAATTGTTCTTAAAAGGTTCAAGATGCTATTCAGACAAATGTAGTGTAACAAGAAGAAATTATGCACCAGGTGAACATGGACAAGGAAAGAAAAAACTTTCTGAATACGGTACACAATTAAGAGAAAAACAAAAAACAAAGGCTTTTTATGGAGTAGGAGAAAAACAATTTAGAAAATATTTTGAAATGGCAGAAAGCAAAAAAGGTATAACAGGTGAAAACTTACTACAAATACTAGAAAGTAGATTAGACAATGTAGTATATAGAGCAGGTTTTGGAACATCAAGAGCACAAGCAAGACAATTAGTAAACCATGGTCACTTTGATGTAAATGGAGTTAAAACAGATATAGCTTCATACTTAGTTAAACCAGGAGATGTAATTTCTGTTAGAGAAATTAAAAAAGATAGTAAAATAGCAAAAGAAAATGCTGAAGTAAACAGCAGTAAACTAATTCCAGATTGGCTAGAAAAGAACAACGAAAAATTAGAAGTTAAAGTAGTAAGATTAGCAGTAAGAGAAGATGTTGACTTACCAGTTGAAGAACACTTAATCGTTGAGTTATATTCTAAATAGTTAGAAATTAGAAGTTGGAAGTTAGAAATTAGAAAAAAGTTAGAGAAAATTAAATTATGGCATTAGAAATCTGACCTCTAATATCTAACGTCTAAATAGGAGGTTAAAAAATAAATGATTGAATTTGAAAAACCAAATATAGAATGTCTAGCAGCAAATGATGAAGAAAATTACGCAAAATTTGTTTGCGAACCACTAGAACGTGGATATGGAATGACAATAGGAAATTCTTTAAGAAGAATTTTGCTATCTTCATTACCTGGAACAGCTATAACAACTATAAAAATAGAAGGAGTTGTTCACGAATTTTCTACAATACCAAATGTTGTAGAAGACGTTCCAGAAATCATAGTAAATTTAAAAAGTGTAAGACTAAAATCTTTTGACAACGAACAAAAAAATCTAAAAATAGATTTTAAAGGCGAAGGAGAAGTTACAGCAGGAGATATTATTACAGATGGAACAGTAGAAGTTCTAAATAAAGATTTACATATTGCAACAGTTGCAGAAGGTGGACATCTTGTAATAGATATGACAGCTGATAAAGGTAGAGGTTATAATGTAGCAGAAAAAAACAAAGAAGTAACTCAAGCAATTGATGTACTTCCAATAGACTCAATTTTTACACCTGTAAAAAAAGTAAATTATTCAGTTGAAAATACAAGAGTAGGTCAAACAGTTGACTATGATAAATTAACAATTGAAGTTTGGACAGATGGAAGTTTAAAAGCTTATGAGGCATTAAGTTTAGCAGCAAAAGTAATGACAGGACATTTAGAATTATTTGTAGATTTATCTGAAACTGCTAAAAATACACAAGTAATGGTGGAAAAAGAAGAATCTAAAAAAGAAAAAGTATTAGAAATGCCAATAGAAGAATTGGAACTATCTGTAAGAAGTTATAATTGTTTAAAAAGAGCTGGAATTGTAACTGTTGAAGATTTAGCAAATAAATCAGAAGCAGATATGATGAAAGTAAGAAATTTAGGTAAAAAATCATTAGATGAAGTTATAAATAAATTACATTCATTAGGATTAGATTTCGTAAAGGAGGATGAATAAATTGGCAATAAATAGAAAACTTGGAAAACCTACAGATCAAAGATTAGCAATGTTAAGAAACCAAACTACTGATTTAATATTACATGAACAAATTACAACAACAGAAGCAAGAGCAAAAGAAGTTAAATCAATAGTTGATAGTATAATTGCATTAGCAATAAAAGAAAAAGACAACTTTGAAGAAGTAGAAGTTAAAGTTGTAAAAGCGAAACTTGACAGTAAGGGAAATAAAGTAACAGAAAAAGCAACAAGCAAAAATGGTAAAGAATATTTAAAAGTAGTAAAAGAAGAAACTACAGAAAAAAGACAAAAAGATATGCCATCTAGATTAAATGCAAGAAGAAGAATTATGAAAAAAATAAATAAAGTAAAAGATGCAGATGGAAACAATATCGATTTAACAGCAAAATTATTTGGTGAAATAGCTGAAAAATATAAAGATAGAGTAGGTGGATACACACAAATAATAAAAGTTGGAGCTAGAAGAGGCGACAATGCTGAAAAAGTAATTTTAAAATTAGTATAGTAAATTTATTTTAGGGATGTATTTAAAATTAAATTATAATTTTAAATACATCCCTAAAAAGTTATATTCCTCTAAAAAAGACTATTAAATTAGTAGAAACTAACGATAAAACTGCAAAGAAAAATAGGGTAATTGCAGAAGTTTTGTTCTTGTAATTTTTTAATTCATAAAGTCCATAAGAAAATGTTTTTATAAAAATCATAACAGATAAAATAGCAATTAAAATTTGCATTTAATAATCCTCCTAAAACTATATTTTAGTAAATAATTGTCCATTTTGAATTGTAGTGTCAACATTAACAGTAAAAAAACTGTTTTGATAATTTGAAGTCCAATTGGAATCAACCCAATCTTGCCAAGTTAAATAGTTTTTTAATCCATATTTACTAAAACCTGCAATGTCTGCCTTATATTCTTTTGCAGTTTTATATAAATAAGAAAGAACATTTTGTTGAACACAAGCATTAGCATATTCTTGTATAGTATTTAAGATATCTTTATTAGAATAATCTAAACCTTCTTCAAGAGATAAAATATTGGCAGTTAAAGATATATCACAAGTAATATATGGATAGTTATTTATAAATTTTAAAGAATTTTTAGTATTTTTAGATTGTGTAATGTATAAACTAATTACTGATCCCTGGTCATATGGATTAGGCACACTTATTACAGCACTTTTTAAGTTATTAGTTATAAGCATATGTGATAATGTTTCAGAGCCATCTAATTCACCAACTAATTTATCACCACTAAACACAGCAAGCCCCATATTTTCTATACCATTTGGACTAACAATAGGTGTTTCATCTGCTTTATAAGAACCTTCTGTATCATAAATATTAGAATTAGTATATAACTCTTGAGTTGACTTACTATTTATACCTCCCAAAATAGCACAAGGGCTAGAAGAACTATTTAATAAGTTATTGTAAAAATCTTTTAACGCAATGTTTTGGCTATAAGCCGTATATTCGCTAGAATTTAAAATCAACTCGTAATATCTTGCAGAAACACTTTCTAAAGTTGGGTCTACATTTTCTAAATAGTCTGAAGCATCACATCTGCTAATTATAATATTACAGTCAGGTCTTACCTCAATATTGTTTATAAGAGTAAAAACCTCCTCAGAAAGGCCATCATATGCAAACTCTTCTGAAAAAACAACAGCCTTACAATGTGATAAATTAACTTTTTTACTAATATAACTATTTACAAGAGAAATTCCCGTATCAATAGAACTACAATTTACACTAGTAGTGGTAGATTCTTGTGATTGGCTACTGCCACTACCTTCACCGGAAGAATTACTAAGAACAGCAAGTTGAAGAGTAAGCTTAAGTTTATTATCACCATCACCTTTATCAATACCTATTGCAACTGCATATGCTAATGTTTCTAATCCTCTAGTACTATAACATCCAGTTAAAGAAAGGCAGGAAAGTGTTAATATTAAAAGTAAACAAAGAATTTTCTTTTTCATTTTGACTTCTCCTTTTTTCGTTTCAAATTTGCTAAAACTAGTACAATAAAACTAATAATAAAAACTAGAATTATAATTACATATTTAAAAATTATATTTTGAATGTTTTTAAGCTGAGCAATATTTGTAGTAGAAAGGGCAACAACAAATATAAAACTGGCAATACAATAAGAAAGTTCATCAGGATTTTTAAATTTAACTAACTTATCTAAAACATAAATACTAAAAAAAGAAGAAATGCTCAAAAAAGAAAGCAAAGCTAGTATCCATATAAGTATAAAAACAGCATCAATTCTTTGAAAAAATCTGCCAAACTCAATCATTCTTGTAAGTAAATAAACAGAAAGCATCTCTTCTGAGAATGAAATAAATGAAAACATCATAAGTAAGCAAATAACACTTAAAAACAAATAAATTGCAGAAATAACTGTAGAAATAACTGCCACTTTTTTAAATTGTTTAGGGTTTTTTAATATAGGAATTAAAAAATACAAATAAGAAAAACCACTAAACGCAAATATATTGTTAAGTCCTACAATAAAAGTTTTATCTGCACCAAATCCTAAAATAGGAAAAATCCTTTGAGGAACAAAATCTTTTACAGTAGCAAAAAGTATTATAAGTATACTAATTAAAAGGACAGGCATAAACATTAAATTTACTTGCGAAATAGTTTTTATACCACGTTTACAAGCAATAATCGTAGGAAAAAGAAAAAACAAAAGTAGAAAAGTAATAGGAGTTTCTTCAAAATAAATTAATTTTAAGCTGTTTGCTAAATATCTAAGAGATACTCCTGCTATAAAAATAAAAAAAGCAAAATAAAGAATAGCAATTATAGTTTTTAAAACCTTTCCACCTAAAAATTCCGAGATATCCAATAGGTCACTAGTATTAAAAGGCTTAAAAAGTTTGCAAATTAGTAAGCAAAATATAATAGCTAAAATACTAATATAAATAACATTAATCCATGAAGAAGAACCTGTTGTCGTAACAATAACATCAGGTAAATTTAAAATTATTTGATTAATAATTAAAATAACGACTAAGGCAATGGCTTCAATAGTTCCTATTTTTTGATAACTCCTCATAAATTTTTTCCTTTCCCAAATTTCCATTTCATACTTATTTTAGCTTGTGATCGAGGCTGCTTAGTATTTAAAAAATCTGCACGTTTTTCTCTACGCCACATAGGTCTAATAAAATAAGTAGAATCTGTATTTAAATTTGTAACAGGAAGATATGGCGCAAGATAAGGCGAGCCAAAAGATTTTAAACTAACCAAAGCAAGGGCATGGCAGAAAAATCCTGTAGCAATACCTAAAAATCCTGATACAAATGCCAAAATAATATATAAAAACCTATAAATTCTAAAAGTAAAACCCATAGAAAAATCTGGAATAGCAAAAGAGCAAATACCGGTAATTGCAACAATTATAATCAATATAGGACTAACTAAATTTGCACTTACAGCAGCTTCACCGTAATATTAGTGCACCAACAATTCCGAATTGTAGGACCAACAGGAGTAGGAACTCTTAAGCCAGCTTCTCTAATTAGCTCAAAAGAAATTTCCATAAGAAAAATTTCAAAAATTACTGGAAAAGGAACAGTATTTCTGGATGCTGCAATTGTAAACAACAATTCTGTTGGCAAAAGTTCTGTATGGTAACTTGTAATAGCAACATAAAATGCAGGTAAAAATAAGGTTATTATAATAGCAATAATACGTATAAAGCGTAATAAATTAGAATATCTAAATTTTAAATTCATATCTTCAGGAGAAGATAAAAAATCAATAAAAACAGCAGGCATAATTAAAGAATATGGGCTACCATTTACTAATACAACCACACGTCCTTCTAAAATATGATTAGCTGCTTTATCAGGCCTTTCGGTTGCTATCATTTGAGGAAACAAAGAAAGGCTATCATCTTGAATTAATTGTTCTAATTGACCAGAAGAAATAATATGTTGTACATCGAGGTTGTTAATTCTATACTTTACTTCTGCAACTAAATCATTGTTTGTTATATTCTTTAAATAACAAATAGCAACTTTTGTTTTAGTAAGACTACCAACAGTGGTATTTTCAATAATTAAATTTTCATTATTTACAAGCCTTCTAAGCATAGAAGTATTTGTTCTTATTTTTTCAACAAATGCTTCCTGTGAACCTCGTATAACCATTTCGTTTTTAGGTTCGCCAACACCTCTAGTTTCAAAACCTTTTACATCCAAAACAAATCCAACATTAAGAGTATCAACAATAAGAGCACAATCACCAGAATTTACAGAAGAAAAAATTTCTTCAAAAACATTTGCTTTACTTATTGAATTTTGTGGAAGCAAAGAATTATATATATAATCTTCTAAATTAAATTTTTTGACCTTCTTTACAGTTATGTTATTTGTGATCGCAGACGAAATAGGCTTGGCAGGTTCACAATTTTTAGTCATTAGAGGTCGTAAGATAAAATTATCAATAAGTTCAGAATCAACCATCCCATCAATAAAAAGTAAAACAGCTTTATATTCTTTATTTCTAATATTTAAATTAAACTCTCTTAAAACAATATCACTATTAATTAAAGTATTATATTTAGTTTTAATAAAATCAATATTTACAGAAAGAGTATCGTATAAATTTTGTTTATTCTCTTCTTCATCGGACTCACTTAATATAGAAGTTTGCTCTGCACTTTTACTAGCCTCTTCATCACTTTTTTCAGGCAAAGAAAAATTATAAGTATCATTAGGTTCATGATAAAAAAACAATGACTGTAAAAAATGTTTTAAATTTTTCACAAAAAACCTCCAAAAATTATAATTATATAAAATAAGTTTTTCCTAAAAAAGCAAAAATATGCAAAA
>CAYMXX010000057.1:2008-6679 GCA_964394545.1 uncultured Clostridium sp. | reverse complement strand
AATTTACCCAAATAAACTTAATTGGTTGCTTTTGCTCATTCCATTGAAGCATCCGAATTTTGTAAGCATTTCTATTACTGATTTTCCTGCTTTTGATTTTATTTGGAAATCGTCTATTGACATGAATTTTCCATGTTCTTCTTGTACTGCATTATATATGCTTTCTGCTGCTACTCCTCCAAGTCCTGCTATACTAGAAAGTGGTGGTCTTATTGCTCCATCTTCTATTTGGAATTTTGTACTATGTGATTTGTACAAATCAATTGGCAAAAATTTAAATCCTCTTTCGTACATTTCTAGTACTAATTCTAATACTGTATACATTCCTTTTTCTTTTACAGACATGCCGTTTCCTAATGCTTCTAATTCTTTCATTTTTGCTTTTACTTTTTCTTTTCCATTTATCATTATTTCACTATCAAAGTCGTCTGCTCCTCTTATTGTAAAATATGCACAGTAATATGCTAGTGGATAGTTTACTTTAAACCATGCTATTCTAAATGCCATTGTTACATAAGCTACAGCGTGTGCCTTTGGGAACATATATTTAATTTTTTGACAAGAGTCTATATACCATTCTGGTACATTATGTTCTCTCATTTCTTCTTTATATTCATCCCATTTAGCTTCTGCACCTTTTGCTACTTTTCCTTTACGAACTGCTTCCATTATTTTAAATGCATGGTCTGGATTTAAACCTTTTTTTATTAAATATGTCATTATATCATCTCTTGTACATATTGCGTCACTAAGTGTTGCTGTTCCTTCTTTTATTAAGGTTTCTGCATTATTTAGCCACACATCTGTACCATGTGATAATCCAGATATTCTTATTAATTCTTCAAAAGTTGTTGGTTTTGTTTCTTCTAACATTCCTCTTACAAATTTTGTTCCAAATTCAGGTACTCCAAATGAACCTGTTTTTGAATGTATTTGTTCTGGCTCTACTCCAAGTGCTTTTGTTGAGGTAAATAAACTCATTGTTTTTTTATCGTCTAATGGTATTGTTTGTGGATCTATTCCTGTTAAGTCTTGAAGCATTCTTATTACTGTTGGATCGTCGTGTCCAAGCATATCTAATTTAAGTAAGTTTTTATCTATTGAGTGGTAATCAAAATGTGTTGTTATTATATCTGAATTTGGGTCATCTGCTGGATGTTGGACTGGTGTAAATTCATATATTTCTCTTCCATGTGGTACAACTATAATTCCACCTGGATGTTGCCCTGTTGTTCTTTTTACTCCTGTACATCCTGTAACTATTCTTGAAATTTCTGCATTTGTAACAGGTATGTTTCTTTCTTCATAATAATTTTTTACATAACCAAATGCTGTTTTATCTGCAATTGTACCAACAGTTCCAGCTTTAAATGTTTTTCCTTTTCCAAAAATAACTTCTGCATATCTATGTATTTTTGATTGATATTCTCCAGAAAAGTTTAAATCTATATCTGGTTCTTTGTCTCCTTTAAATCCAAGGAAAGTTTCAAATGGTATGTCCATTCCATCTTTAAAAAGCTGTGTTCCACATTTAGGACATACTTTATCTGGTAAATCGACTCCATTTTTTATTCCATAATCTGTAAAGTCTGAATATTTACAATTTGGACATCTATAATGTGGTGGAAGTGAATTTACCTCTGTAATTCCAAGCATATTTGCAACAAATGATGACCCAACAGAACCTCTTGAACCTACCAAATATCCATCTTCATTAGATTTCCAAACTAGCTTTTGTGCAATAATATATAATGTAGAAAATCCATTTTTTATAATTGAGTCTAGTTCTCTTTTTAACCTGTCTTGCACTATTTGTGGAAGTGGGTCTCCATATAGCTCTTTTGCCTTGTTTGTACATATTTCTTCTATATCTCGTTCTGCATTTTCTAGTACTGGTGGGCATTTTTCTGGTGATATCGGGCTTATTTCTTCACACAAATCTGATACATAATTTGTATTTGTAACTACAACTTCATAAGCTTTTTCTCTTCCTAAATATTCAAATTCTTTAAGCATTTCTTCTGTTGTTCTTAAATATAATGGTGCTTGCTCATCTGCATCTGAAAAACCTTGTCCTGCCATTAAAATTCGTCTATATATTTCATCTTCTGGATCTAAAAAGTGCACATCACATGTTGCAACTGTTTTTTTGCCTAATTTATCTCCTATTTCAACTATTCTTTTATTTATATTTTGTAGTTCTTCTTTACTTCCTACTGTTCCATTTCTTAACATGAACTCATTATTTCCTAGTGGTTGTATTTCTAAATAGTCATATCTTTTTGCAATTCTTTCTATTTCTTCTTCAGATTTTCCGAGCTACTATTGCTCTATATAATTCACCTTGTTCACAAGCACTTCCAAGTATTAATCCTTCTTTGTATTTTTCTAACACACTTGTTAAAATACGTGGCCTTTTATAAAAATAATTCAAATGAGATACTGATATTAATTCATACAGATTTCTTAAACCTTTAAGATTTTTTACAAGTATTATTGCATGATATGCTGGAAGTGTTTTATATAGCTCCTTCTTTTCTTCTTTTTTCTTTCCTCTAGATGTTTTTGGTTCTTCTGCTTGTATTTCTAACATTCTTAAAAATACTTTTACTAATGTTTTTACATCATCTAATGCTCTATGTGCATTTTCTACTTTTATTCCTAATTTTTCTGCAATTATTCCTAGTTTATGCTTTTTAAAATCTGGAAATAATTGTCTAGATAATGCCAAGCTATCTATATATTCATTATCCATTGTAAGCCCTAATTCTTCTGCATTGTATTTTAAAAATCCAACATCAAAATCTGCATTATGTGCAACTAATTTTAAATCTCCTATAAATTCTAAAAATTTAGGCATTACTTTATCTATCGTTTCTGCATCTTTTACCATTTCATCTGTTATGTGTGTTATTTCTACTATTTTTTGAGGAATTGGTATTTCTGGATTAACAAAACATTCAAATGTATCTACTATTTCTTTATTTTTTACTCTAACTGCACCAATTTCTGTTATTTTTTCTGTTCTAAAAGAAAGTCCTGTTGTTTCTATATCTAATACTATATACTCATTATCCATTCCGTTTGATAAATCAACTGCATTATCATCCGGAACAAGATATGCTTCAACTCCATATACAACTTTTATTCCATATTTATCTGCTGCTTTTTTTGCCTCTGGAAAAGCTTGTACAACTCCATGGTCTGTAATTGCAATTGATTTCATTCCCCAGTTACTTGCTCTTTTTATTAAATCTGTTGCACTACTTACTCCATCCATTTGGCTCATTTGAGTATGCATATGTAACTCTACTCTTTTTTCTTTTGCATTATCTTTTCTTCTAATAACCTCTATGTCTGGCATTTCTACAATTATATTTGCAATTATTCCTAATTCTTTTGCAAAATTATCATATTGAGCATTACCAGATATTTTTAACCTTTTTGCATCTTTTAACCTTTGTAAAACAGTTGGTGCTTTTTCAGCTTCCACAAATGATTTACATGTTATTGTGCTTGTACCATCATATATATTAAACA
Source organism: uncultured Clostridium sp. (assembly GCA_964394545.1). Lineage (GTDB taxonomy): Bacteria > Bacillota > Clostridia > TANB77 > CAG-508 > CAG-452. The sequence goes on along the minus strand of CAYMXX010000057.1, from coordinate 3,139 downwards.
TTGCAAGTGTTTTTCCATTTTTTAATTCTCTTGCATCTGTACTAATTACTTTTCCTTCTATTGCAACCTTTCCATAATCTGTTGTTAAATCTTCAATTTTTACTATTTGCTCTTTTATTTTATCAGTTCTACCAAAAATTAATGGAGTCTTTTCCGGCTGTTCCTCTTCTTCTGGTTCTGGAGCATTTTCTACTATCATTTCTTCTTGCATACTTATTTCATTAATTAAATCTTGGCAAGCTTCTTTTTCTAGATTTTCTAAATACTCTTCTTGTTTTTTAATTATATCCTCTGTAATATTTTCTTTATATATTACCTTGCATTTTACGCCATACACATTATTTATTATGTGTTCTATCTCTTTATCTATTTCATAAGAATGCAAAAACTCTGCACTCTTTGTTTTTAAATTTACAATAACATTTTTTTCTTCTGTTTCAATAGTACTTGTATTTAAAATAGCCTTTGTTAGTGGAAACTTTTTAGAAAGATAATTTATAATATCTTTCCAGTCATTTACTAACTCTTGGGGAAAAAGGGGCCTGACCCCTTTTTCTCCCATTTCGACATAAAGTTCTATTTTTTGTATTTGGAATCTTGTTTGTAGGTACTCTTCAAAGCTTGATATTTCTTGAATTTTTATTTGTTTTTGTGTTATTAGTTTTATTTCTAGTTTTTTGCTTTTTTTAAATAAATTTATATTTTCTATTTGTGCTTCTAGTATATTTCCTTGTCCTTTATAATCTTTAAAAACGTCTTTTATTATGTTTGACATCCTTTTCATCCTTCCGTTTATGTTACTGTTTAAAATAATCTTAATATGTCATTATATGTTACAAATATTGATAGTCCAATTAGCAAACAAAATCCTGCCATTTGTATTGATATTTCTATATTTTCTTTCATTGGTTTTCTTCTAATTGCTTCTATTATTAAAATTACAATTTTACCTCCATCTAATGGCGGAAATGGAAGTAAGTTTGTTACTCCTAGTGATAATGATATAAGTGCTAACATATATATAAATTCTACTATTCCTTTTGTTTTTGAAACAGTTTCTGATATTCCTACTGGTCCCATTAATTGGTCTGTACTTACTTTCCCTGTAAATAACTGTTTTAAATTATCTAT
>CAYMXX010000057.1:0-1908 GCA_964394545.1 uncultured Clostridium sp. | reverse complement strand
CCTTGTTTTTTCCAAATTGTTGGACCAAATCCTATTGCAAATTCATCTACCCTTATTTTACAAGCTTTTGCAACTAAAAAATGTCCACTTTCATGTATAAATATTAAAAATCCTAATAAAAATATTATTTTTATTGCACTAATTAAAAATGAAATCAATTTATTCCTCCTTTTGCTCATAAAATTTCTGCATTCGGGTCGTCAAGGACGCCGACCCCTACATACGTTTGCAATAAAATCATCTATACAAATTGCAATTTATTTCTATAATAAATTTAATAGAAAATATGCAAATGGTGCTATAAATATTATGCTGTCTATTCTATCTAAAATTCCTCCGTGCCCTGGTATTAAATTTCCAAAGTCTTTTATTCCTTCTGTTCTTTTTAGTGTTGATGCTGATAAGTCTCCTATTTGGCTTAAAATACTTAATAGAGCTGTTATTCCTGCTATATATAAATATGAAATTGATAAGCCTCCAAATTTGTTTATACAGTATGTATATATTAGTGAAAGTAATATTGCTCCAATTGTTCCTCCGTATGCATCCTTCTTTTGATTTTTTAGGGCTTATTTTACTAAATTTATGTTTTCCAAATTTCATTCCTACAAGGTATGCAAATGTGTCAGTTCCCCAAGCTGATATGAAAATATACCAAATTAAATATTTTCCTTTTTCTGTTCCGTGTAGCATTGCTATAAATGATAGGAAAAATACTATGTAACATATTCCTAAAAGTGTTACTGCTATATCACTAATTCCTGTTTTCATATTACTTACAATTACTTTCATAAATAATAATGCTACTATTAATGTTAATAATATTCCTATAACTGTTAATAAATATTCTTTTGGAATCACATGCAAAAATGGAATTATTAAGCATGGTATATATGCTATCCATTGTACTGGTTTGTAATCTACACTTAAGCATTTTAAATATTCATACATTGCAATAACTGCTACTAATCCTATAACTGCATCTATTATATATGTATTCGCATATATAAAAATTAATGCCACTATTGGAAATCCTATTATTCCACTTAAAATTCTTTTTAATTTCATATTTATTTTCCTTTCTCCACAATTATGGGCGTCCTCCAAATCTTCTGTTTCTTTTTTGATATACACGTATTGCTTCTACTAAATCTTCTTCTCCAAATTCTGGCCAATGTTTGTCTGGAAAATAGAATTCTGTATATACCAATTGCCATGGTAAGAAATTACTTGTTCTTAATTCTTTGCTTGTTCTTATAAGTAAATCTGGGTCCGGTTCTCCTGCTGTATATAAATTGTTTGATATTAGCTCTTCATTTATGTCTTCTATGTTAATTTCATTATTTTTTACTTTTTCTGCAATTATTTTTGTAGCTCTAACAAGCTCTGGTCTTCCTCCATAGTTAAATGCTATATTTAAAGTAAGTCCTGTATTGTTTTTTGTCATTTCTATTGCTTTTTCTATTGATTTTTGTAAACTTTTTGATAATCCTTTTATGTCTCCTATTACTTTTATTCGTATATTTTGTTTATCTTCTTCTTTTATAAAGGCATCTACCCTCATTCTAAGTATTGCCATTAATGCAGATATTTCTTTTTCGCTTCGTTTCCAGTTTTCTGTTGAAAATGCATATACTGTTAAATATTTTATTCCTATTTTATTGCAAAATTTTGATATATCTTCTAATGCTTGTGCTCCTGCTTTATGTCCGTCTCTTGTTGTAAGCCCTCTATCTTTTGCCCATCTTCTATTTCCATCCATTATTATTGCTATATGTTTAGGTAAATTTTCCATATCTATATTTTCCATTTTTTAATCCCCTTCATTTTCAATTTATACTATTCTATCATATTATATAAAAAAAATGAAAGCTTTTTGAAAATATTTTCAAAAAGCTTTTTTGTTAA
>CAYMXX010000056.1:0-7097 GCA_964394545.1 uncultured Clostridium sp. | reverse complement strand
ATCACACCTCTCACATCAATCATACAAACTATAATTTTATCATTTCCTTAAATTCTTGTTCTGTTATTATTTTTACGCCTAAGTTTTCTGCTTTTGTTAGTTTACTTCCTGCCTCTTCTCCTGCTAAAACATAATCTGTTTTTTTAGATACAGAGCTTGAAGTTTTGCCACCAAATTTTTCTATTATACTACTTGCTTCATCACGAGTAAATTCTTCAAGTGTTCCTGTTAATACAAATGTTTTTCCTTCAAATCTATTGTCACTATTTTCTTCTTCTTTTAGTTTCATGTTTACATTTGCTTTTTCTAATCTTTCTAATAAATCTTTTGTTTGATTTTGTTTAAAAAATTCATAAATACTTTTTGCTGTAATTTCTCCTACATCGTCTGTCATTATTAATTCTTCTAATGTAGCATTTTTTAAATTTTCCATTGTTTTAAATCTTTTCGCAAGTGTTTTTGCAGATTTTGTTCCAATATGTCTTATTCCTATTGCACAAATTAATTTGTCTAGATCATTATTTTTACTTTGTTCTATTGCTTTAACTAAATTTTGAGCAAATTTTTTTCCATCTTTTTTTAGAGTTTCTATATCTTCTTGCTTTAAATAGTATATATCTCCAATTGTTTCTATCAATTTACTATTATATAGCTGTTCTACTATTTTTTCCCCTAATCCTTCTATATTCATACCTTCTTTTGAAGCAAAATGAATAATATTTCTTAAATTTTGAGCTTTACATTCAACTCCTATGCATCTAACAGCTGATTCTCCTTCTTCTCTTACTGCTTCTGCTCCACATACCGGGCATGTTCTTGGCATTTCAAAATCCTTTTCAACACCTGCTCTTTTCTCTACTAGTGCTTTTACAACTTCTGGAATAACATCTCCTGCTTTTTGTATTAATATATGGTCACCTATTTTTAGTCCCTTTTCTTTTATAAAATCTTCATTGTGAAGTGTTGTTTTAGATATTTTAGAACCTGCAACCACTACTGGCTCTAGTATTGCCATTGGTGTAATTACTCCTGTTCTTCCAACATTGCATATAATGTCCTTTAATATTGTTTCTTTTTGCTCTGGTGGATATTTATATGCAATAGCCCATTTAGGCACTTTAAATGTTGTACCTATTTTTTCTCTTAAATCTAAATTATCAACTTTTATTACTGCTCCATCTATTCCAAAAGGAATTTTTTCTCTATCTTCTCCTATTTTTTCTATTGCTTTTACTGCTTCTTTTATGTTATTGCAAAATATTTTTACAGGGTTTACATTAAAACCTATTTTTTCTAAATATAGCAAAGATTCATAATGTGATGTAAATTTTATTGTATCGCTTTTTTGAACATTAAAAATATAAATATCTAATGGTCTAGTAGCTGTAATACTACTATCTAATTGTCTAAGTGAGCCTGCTGCTAAATTTCTAGCATTAGCGAATTTATTTTCTTCATCTTGTTTTTCATTTAATTCGTCAAAGTCTTTTTTAGATATAAATACTTCGCCTCTTACAATTATATCTATATTTTCTTTTAATTTTTTAGGAATATTTTTTATAGTTTTTAGATTATCTGTTATATCTTCTCCTATTTGTCCATTTCCTCTTGTCGCTCCTTTTACAAATTCACCGTTTTTATATTCTAGTGCAACTGATAATCCATCTATTTTTGTTTCAACAACATATTTAATATTATCGTCAAACTTTTTCATTCTTTCGTCAAAGCTATATAATTCATCAAAAGAAAACACATCTTGTAAACTTTGAAGTGGTACAATATGTGTTACTTTTTCAAACCCTTCTTTTACAGTTCCCCCAACCTTTTGGGTTAAAGAATCTTTGCTTACAAATTCAGGAAACTCTTTTTCCAAATTTTTAAGTTCATTCATAAGCATATCATATTCAAAATCTGATATTTCTGGATTATCATCATCATAATATTTTTTAGCATAATATGCAGTAAGTTTATTTAATTCATCAATACGTTTTTTAGCTTTTCTTTTGTCCAATATGTTTCCTCCTAATTTAGTCTTTTAATAAGTCTTTTCCGTTTTTTACATAGTCCCAACCTGAAAATATTGTTGCCACCACAGAAATTAGCATAAATATTGTTGCTAATATGTTTACTATTAATTCTATTCCTGCTAAATTTCCTTTTATAAATGCTCCAAATATGTTTGAGTTATTTATATTTATAAACATTAATAATATTGCTATCATTTGACTTACTGTTTTTATTTTTCCCCAAATACTTGCTGCTATTACTTCTCCACCTTTTTCTACTGCAATTAATCTATATCCTGATACTACAAATTCTCTAAATAATACAACAATTGGTATCCATGCTGGCAAGCTGTTTGCTTCTACAAATATAAGCATTGCTGCAAGTACTAGTATTTTATCTGCTAATGGATCTGCAAATTTTCCAAATGAAGTTATTTGATTATTCTTTCTTGCTAATTTTCCATCTAAATGGTCAGTATATGATGCTAATGCAAATATTAGTCCCATTATCCAATATGATATTGGTATTTGTAAAAATACTCCTTTTATATTTAAATATGGAATTATTACCATTATAGGTACTAATAGAATTCTAAATATTGTTAATTTATTTGGTAAATTCATAAAAAACTTCACTCCAACTATATTATACTAATGTATTCTTTTATTATTTCTTTAAATTTTATTTTTACCTTTTCTGCTGTTTGTTTTACATCATCATATGACAACTTTTCATCTAATACACCTGCTGCCATATTTGTTATGCAAGATACACCTACACATTTTATTCCACAATGATGTGCAATAACAGCTTCTGGAACTGTAGACATTCCTACTGCATCTGCTCCTAAAATTCTTAATGCTCTTATTTCTGCTGGTGTTTCAAATGTAGGTCCTTTCATATATGCATAAACACCTTCTTGTGCTCTACCTGTATATTTATTTATTACTTCTTTAAGTTTTTTAGTTAAATCTTTATCAAAAGTTTCACTCATATCAGGGAATCTATCTCCAAATTCTTCTAAGTTTTTACCTCTTAATACTGATTCTGCAAAGAAACTTAAATAATCATTTATTACCATAAAATCTCCTGCTGTATATTCCTTATTTACTCCACCTGCTGCATTCGTTATTATAAGTTTCTCTATTCCTAACAATTTAAAAACTCTTTCTGGAAAAGTTGTTTCTTTTAAATCATAGCCTTCATAATAATGAAATCTTCCATTCATTGCTATTATTTCTTTTCCATTTAGATTTCCTATTATTAATTCTCCTGCATGCCCTTCTACTGTTGAAACAGGAAAATTAGGTATTTCATTATATTTTATTACTATTTTTTCTTCAAATTCTTCTTTTAATACTCCTAATCCAGAACCTAATATAATTGCTATTTTAGGATTTAAGCCTCCTATTTTTTCCTTTATATAATCAGCACTTTCTTTATATTTTTCATAATTAAACATAAGTTTATTCCCCTTTCTTATCTTTCATCCAATTCAATATTTTCTGTTTCAAAACTATCATTTTCTTCATTATAATGATATATCGTTTCTTTTTTATTTGTTCTTATTACAAATTCATCATTTTGGTTAATATAAATATATTTATTCTCTCCATTTGGATATGGTATTAATATACTTGTAATTGGTTCATCTGTTGTTTTTATATTATTTGATAATTCTTGTATTGCATTTTTTCTTTCCTCTTCTGTTAAGTTTTTGTCTATTAATTCAGCCCTTTCATTCAACAATTTACTTCCTAATGGATGAAAAACTAATGGTAATGCATTACCCCTGTCCTGTAAATATTTCGTAAGGTCAGAAGGTTTTTCACTTTTTGATATATTTACATAACTTGCCAATTCTTTCACTTCTTCTTTATTTAGCTTAGCATATGTATTTGGTTTTGTTGAAAATGCATACATTTTTTCTCCTACTTTCAACATACAAAATCTATTTTTAGTTTTATTGTCTGGATTCTCAAAATCTAATGTGTTTTTTATTTTGCTGTTTTCAGGGATATCCTTATTTTTTACAGTACAATCATATCTCGTTATTTTATCATATTCTTCTTCCCTTAAAACTTCTTTTAATAATAATCTGCTATAATACATAACAAAATCTACATGTCCTTTTATATTATCTCTATGATTAAAATAATTAAATATCCAATCCATTTTAGCTTCTAGCACTTCATCATCTGTCATATTTTTATATTTTTCATATATTTCAGTTTTAATTCGTTCTTCAAGTTCTTTTGTGGTGTCTTCGCGTTGTTCCAATTTCAATTTTTGAGTCGCCCATTCATTTTCAGCCATAATTTCTCTAAAATTCAAAAATTCATTTTTTATTTTTTGTATTATATCATTCATATACACTTGTTGTTTTTTATAACCTAAATTAGAATCAATTTTGCTTAATTCTTCTTCATTTACAAAACTTATTCCTTCAAGGCTTTTTCCATCTGTTGTAAGTCCATTTTCAAATTTTTCATATCTTTTTTCATAATATTTCTTTGATGCAAAGTCAGGTGTTTTCATTTCTGTTTGAATATATTCCATATCTTCTAAATAATTTATAATATACTTTTTTCCATTTTTTGTTGTTATTAATACATCTGTATGTTTAAACATATCTGTATCACATGATACTGTTTCAGCATTGATTCCATTATCTTGTAAAATTTCTGCTACCATATTGCAAAGAGGCTTACATACAGTTGGTATATTTTCTTCTTTTTTATTTAATGCTTGTTCTATTTTTGTTTTATTCATTGGATTTCTATAAGCATTAGCTTTACCTTTAAGATTTCCTCCAGCATAGAAAAAATCCATATTTCTTCTTAATATTGGCAATATCAAAATTTCTAGTTTTCTAGCCATTGCAAGTTCAATTTCATCTTCTGTAAGGTTCTTTTTTTCTTTTTCATTTAAATCTAATTTTATCATGGCAACTCCTTTGACTTGTATTTTACCATAAAACTTTTTCCACTTCAACATTTTATTGATTTAAGTTTCTATATTTTTTAAGTATATAATTTGAAAAAAAGTATATATTTAAAAGATTCCGTTCTTCAAGGCGTTTAAGATACGGAATAATCAAATGAAAGATACACACTCTAGACTAGAGAAAAATTTTAATGCAACAGGTCGAACTCACTTTGAAATATATACTTTTTTTCATATATAATTTTATAGTATTAAAAAACAGAAACTTAAATTTATTGAAAATGTATCTATATAATGTTATAATACTTTGTAGGTGATTTTTATGAAAACAGCATTTATTTTACACGGTTTTAATGGAGATACAACATATACATTTGGTCCATCTTTAAAAAGCTTTTTAGAATCAAAAGGTTATACAGTAATTATGCCAAACTTTCCTATTCGCTCCGAAGCGTCTTTTGTAAAGTGGTCTAAAATTTTAGATGAATATAAGGATAACTTTAATTCTGAAACAATTGTAGTCGCTCACTCTATTGGAAATCCTTTCTTTTTAAAATATATTTATGCTAACAACTTAAAAGCTTATACGTATATTAGTGTAGCTGGTTTTTGCGATTTATTTAAAGTTGAAGGAAGAGAAGATTTAAACAAAGCTTTTGTTGATTTTTCTGTAAATACTAATGAAATTGATTATTTAAAAGATTCCGTTTTACATAGATTTTCTTTATATAGTGATAATGACCATGTTATTCCTTTTGACATATTAAAAAACTTTATTTCTAAAACAAATAGTACACCAGTATTTATAAAAGGTGTTGGTCATATGGGAAATAGAGATAATATATCTAGATTGCCTCAAATTGAAGAAGTTTTGAATACAATATGTTAATGCATTAAGGAGCACTAAATTGTGCTCCTATTTTATACTATAATATTATACAAATTAGTCCTCCACTTCCTTCGTTTATAATTCTTTCTAAAGTTTCTTGTAATTTTTCTTGTGCATCTTCTGGCATTCTTGAAAGCTTATTTTGTAATCCTTCATTTACTAATTCGTGTAAATTCTTTCCAAATATATTTGATTCCCATATTTTTATTGGATCGTTTTCAAATTCTGCTAATAAATAATTCACTAGTTCTTCTGATTGTTTTTCACTTCCAACTATTGGAGACACTTCTGTTTCTATATCTGCTCTAATCATATGTATTGAAGGTGCTTTTGCTCTTAATTTTACTCCAAAGCGAGAACCTTGTTTTACCATTTCTGGTTCGTCTAATATTAATTCTTCCATAGTAGGTGTTACAATTCCATAACCTTTTTGTTTTACTTCCTCAAGTGCAATTGCCACTTTATCATATTCTTTTTTTACATTTGCTAAACTAGAAATCGTAGAAAATAAATCAGCTTCATTTTGAACTTCTACTCCTGTTATTTCTGTTAGTACTTTATAAAACAATTCTTCTTTTAATGTAATTTCTAAACTTACAGAACCATTACCTAAATTTATTTCTTTTATAGTTGTTTGTTTAACTATTTCTGTAGTATTTATTCTTTCTATTCCAATATTAATATTTTTAACTGCATTTGTATTTTTGAATGCCTCTTTTATATTTGAATACAATTCTTCTTTTAACGGATGCTCATCTTCTAATCCATCTACCCATCCTGGAAAATTTAAATTTATTCTTTCTACTGGGAATTCATATAGTATTTTTCCAAATATATTATTAACATCTTCCATATTTAAATTTGTACAATCTGTTGGAATTACTGCAACTTGATATTTTTCTTCTAATGTTCTTGATAATTCTTTTGTATAATCTGCATATGGATTGTTTGTATTTAATACAATTACAAATGGCTTATTAAGCTCTTTTAATTCTTTTACTACTCTCTCTTCTGCTTCTATATAATCTTCTCTTGGAATTTCTGTTATGCTTCCATCTGTTGTAACAAGTATTCCTATTGTAGAATGCTCTGTAATTACTTTTTTAGTTCCTATTTCTGCTGCTACTTCAAATGGCATTTCCTCTTCTGACCATGGCGTTTTTACCATTCTTGGAACTTCGTTTTCCATATAACCGAAGTGCATTGTGTACTAAATATCCAACACAATCTACCAATCTTGTTTTTAATTTTAAAT
>CAYMXX010000055.1:0-7141 GCA_964394545.1 uncultured Clostridium sp. | reverse complement strand
GATCCAAAATCAATAGGAGTAGGACAATATCAACATGATGTTAATCAAAAAAGACTTTCAGAAAGTTTAAGTGGAGTAGTAGAAGATAGTGTAAATAGTGTTGGTGTGGATGTAAACACAGCAACTCCATCACTTTTAACATATGTGTCTGGATTAAATAATTCTATTAGCAAAAATATAGTTAAATATAGAGATGAAAATGGAAAATTTAAAAACAGAAAAGAGTTATTAAAAGTAGCAAAACTAGGAAAATCAGCATATGAACAGTGTGCAGGATTTATTAGAATATATGATGGAGATAATCCATTAGAAGTAACAGCAGTTCATCCAGAAAGTTATGAAATTGCAGAGAATTTATTAAAAGAAATTGGTTGCAAAAAGCAAGATTTAAAAGATAAAGAAGGATTAAAAACAATAAAAGAAAAATTAGCCAATATAAATGTAAAGGAAATAAGCAAAAAAATAAATGCTAGTGAAATAACATTAAAAGATATAATAGAAGAACTATCAAAACCAGGAAGAGACCCAAGAGAAGATATGCCAAAACAAATATTAAGGTCAGATGTTTTAAAATTTGAGGACCTAAAAGAAGGCATGGTGCTAAATGGAACAGTAAGAAATGTAATAGATTTCGGTGCATTTGTGGATATAGGAGTAAAACACGATGGGTTGGTACATATTTCAGAAATGAGTAATAGTTATGTAAAAAATCCATCAGAAATAGTATCAGTAGGTGATATAGTTAAAGTAAAAGTAATCGGAATAGATACAGAAAAACAAAAAGTAAAACTAAGTATGAAATAGAGATAAAAGGGGACAGACCCCAAAAGTCTACAAAGCTTGTAGACTTTTGGGGTCTGTCCCCTTTTGCCTCTATTTCATAAAATCTTCTTTCAAGAATTAGTTAATAAAATAAATAAAAATACATATACTATGAATAAAAATAACACAAAAATAATTTTGTGCATTTAAATACTAAGAAAAATGAATATTTACATATGAATTTTATTCACTTTTTACTAAAACGACAAAATGATATACTTTGTCTAGCAGTATAAAAATAGTTATGAAAGTAGGGAGAACCTTTGGCTAATATTAAAAAAGAGGATATATTAAAAAGTATAGGATCAAAAATTCAAGAGGCTAGATGGAATAAAAAGTATACTCAGGAATTTGTAGCGGAAGAAGTGGATAAATCAATTGATACTATAAGAGGAATAGAAAATGGAAGAATAGTTGGTGGTATGTCAACATTGCTTAATATATGTAATGTATTAGATATTACTTTAGATGATGTTTTTTATGATTTGCTAAAAAATAAAAATGAAATTTTAGACAAAGAATTGTATAAGAGTTTTCAAGATTTATCATTGGAAGACAAAAAGATAGTAAAAACTTTAATAGAGCAAATAAGAAAAAAAGGGAGAGTGGATTAAATCCATTCTCCATATTTTTTAATATATATTTTTTTGCGAATATTGCAAAAATACAATAAAGAAAAGTAACAGGTAAAATTACATCTAAATTTTAATCCAGTTTGGAAATATGAATTTAGAAAAGCGTGTTTTAATACTCTAATATCTTCATTTCCATATACATCTAAATATTTTTCTAATACTATTTTGTCTTCTGTTAAAGTACCAGTTTTATCAGTACATAAAATATTCATTGCACCAAAATTTTGTATAGAGTCTAATTTTTTTACAATAGTTTTTTTCTTGGACATTCTAACTGCACCTTTAGAAAGGCAAGAAGACAAAATAACTGGAAGTAAAAGTGGTGTAATTGTAATTGCAATAGCTACTGCAAAAGTAAAAGAAAGAATAGTATCATGGTTTTTGATAATTAACAAGAAAAACTATAGGAATTAAAATGAGCATAAATTTTATTAATAACTTACTAATACTTTCAATACCTTTTTGAAAGTTTGTTTTAGGCTTGCCTTGTGTTAAGGTGTGAGCAACTCTACCAAAATAAGTATTATCACCTGTATGGATTACTACAGCTTTAGCACTGCCACTAATTACATTTGTTTCCATAAAACAAATAGTATCTAAATCTGTAATACTATCTATATCATCAATAGATTCAAGTTCTGTATTTGTAAGTTTCCTTACAGCATCAGATTCACCAGTAATAGAAGATTGACCAACATATAAATCTTTTGATTCTATAATACGTAAGTCACCAGGAATCATATCGCCAGCAGAAAGAACTACAATATCATTTAAAGTAACATCTTTTACAGGAATTTTTTCTTTTTACCATTTCTTATAACAGTTGCAGTGGTTTGAACCAATTCCTTCAATTTTTAAGTAGCATTATTAGAACGAAAGACTTTTCCCCATAAAAATTCTGCACATCAAAATCTTCTTTTTTTACATTTGTCATAAAATTACCTTCTTTCGTACATATAAAAAGTATATCACTAAATTAAAAAAATAAACAATAAAATAGAAAAATGGTATTGTTTAAAAAAATATTACATGCTAAAATAAAAATATAAGAAAATAAAGGAGAAAGGAAAGAAAAAATATGGCTTTTATGGGGAGAGGAAATATGCCATCTATAGGTAATGACGATACAACAAATTGTCACAATAGTGGACCATTTTTATATGGAAGATTTTATTATTATATTCCATTAGATAATACATACGTAATAATGCAATTGATAACCACATTTATTATATTGGTAACTGGAGTAATAACATTTTTGATTAATTACAAATCCACAATTATTGACCCAATAGAAAATATAAAGAAAATATTTATAAATGCACATCTAATAGTAATAGCAATTTTTTTAGCAATAACCTTAGTAGTGAATTTATTTTCAAAAAAAGAATCAGAACTAATAAGTCGACTAATATTAACAGCTATAACATCTATAGTAATAATGATGTTTTTTATTGGAACTAAATTTTATTTAGATAAAACATATACTAAAACTGAATTTGAAAGAATTTATACAGAGCAAAATGCTGATAAAAGAGATAATAAAAAGAACAAAGTAAATATAGGATTGACAGGAGTAAATGTAAAAACAGAAAAAGAATACTATGTAGATGAGTCTGTAAAGTTATATAATATTTTTAAAACAAAAAGCTATGGAACACTAGGACTGCATCTTTTACTTAATCTTTTATTAATTTATCAAATAATAAAAGTTGAAAAAATCCAAAATAAAAAAGAAAGATTGGATAAAGATGATTTAATACTAAATGACGAAGAACAAAATGTTAAATATTAAGCACATAGGAGATAAAAATGGATGATGGAGAAAAAGACTTTATAAAAAAAGTTAATATAGATAAAGCAAATAATAAAACAAGATTAGCTATAGTATTAATAGTTTTAAGCATTTTGACATATATTTTACCACTTGCTTTTGGAGAATTTGATTTTGGAATAATATTTGAAGGCATATCACTAATTTTCCTTTTAATAGCAAAAATGTATATGTCACAATATAATGAGACTTCTTCAAAAAGATATATTGTTTGTGCACTGGTATCTATAGGATGGATTCTAATATATGATGTTATTTCATACATGAATAATGATATTAATTTGATTTTTTTAGGATATGATTACTTCTTTGGAGAAATATTCACAATATTATATATAATGAGATTATTTCAGATTAATAAGAATTTAACCAAAGCTGATAATCCAATAAAATATAAAGAAAGCACAGACTGGTTCTATGAAAAAGATGAAAAAGAAAAATAAATAAAGTAATATAAAAATGCACCACAAATGCTAAGCAAAAGCTTAATATTTGATGGTGCATTTTTACTAATTCAATTTATTTAATTTATTTTAAAAACCAATTGACAAATAAAATTCAAACGCATATAATGAATATATGAACAATTATTCATATATTAAAAGGAGAAATCTTATGGAAGAAGAATTAAATTGTACAGTAAAACATCCAGATATAATAAAACAAGCAAAGCAAGTAATGCCAGATGAAGAAACATTATTTGACATAGCAGAATTATTTAAAGTATTTGGGGATTCAACAAGAATGAAAATAATATGTTGCTTATTTGAACATGAGATGTGTGTATGTGATATAGCAGAGCTAATAAATAGTACACAATCAGCAGTATCACATCAATTAAGGGTACTAAAACAAGCAAAACTAGTAAAATATAGAAAAGAAGGAAAGACTGTATATTATTCATTATCAGACGAACATGTAGAAATGATATTTAATATGGCATTAGAACATATAAAAGAAATGTGAGGAGGAATTTAAAATGCACGAATGCGAGCATTGCCATCATGAACATAACCATGAGCACGAAGAAGAAAACCTAAAATATGAAATTATAAAATTAGTTATAGCATTAATAATATTTGTAGTTGCTATTTTAAAAATAGTTCCAAATAAAGTAAATATTTACTTATATATAATATCTTATTTATTATCAGGTTACGAAGTTTTGCTAAAGTCAATCAAAAATATTTTTAAAGGAGAAATTTTTGACGAGAATTTTTTAATGTCAATTGCAACACTTGGGGCTTTTGCTATAAATGAACCAGCAGAAGCAGTAGCTGTTATGATATTTTATAGCATAGGTGAAATTTTTGAAGATTATGCAGTAGGGAAATCTAAAAAATCAATTATACAGCTAATGAATATTAAACCTAAAATTGCAAATTTAAAACTAGAAAATGAAATAAAAACAGTGGAACCAGAAGAATTAAAAATTGGAGATATAATTGTAGTTAAAGTAGGAGAAAAAATACCAGTAGATGGAATTATAGTAAATGGGCAAACTACAATAAATACATCTTCTTTAACAGGTGAATCTGTCCCAAGAAATGTTAAAGTAAATGATGAAGTATTGGCAGGATGTATTAATGAAACAGAAGTAATAGAAATAAAAGTTACAAAAGAGTTTAAAGATACTGCAATAAATGAAATTATTGAATTAGTTAAAAATTCAAATAAAGCAAAATCTAAAACAGAATTATTTATAACAAAATTTGCAAGAGTATATACACCAATAGTAGTAGTACTTGCATTAATTCTTGCATTTATTCCTTCAATATTAGATGGATTTCAAAATTTAGGCGAATGGGTAAAAAGAGCCTTGGTATTTTTAGTAACATCTTGTCCATGTGCTATAGTTTTGTCTGTTCCACTAGGCTATTTTGCAGGAATAGGAAAGTCAGGTAAAGATGGAGTTTTAATAAAAGGGTCAAATTACTTAGACATACTTACAAAAGCAAATGCTATGGTTTTGGATAAAACAGGAACAATTACAAAAGGAAATTTTGAGGTATCTAAAATAATATTAGCAGAAGAAATTGAAGAAGAAGAATTATTAGAAATTGCAGGAATTGCAGAAAGTATGTCAAATCATCCAATAGCTAAAAGTATAATGGCAAAAGTAAATAAAAATATTAATAAAGAAGAAATAGCAGAATATAAAGAAATTACAGGAATGGGTATAAAAGCAAAACATAACGGAGACGAAATTATAGTAGGAAATGCAAAATTATTAGAAAAAGAAGGAATAAAATATTATCCATGTAACCAAATAGGCGCAATAGTATATGTTGCAAAAAATAAAAAATATTTAGGAGCAATAGTAATTTCTGATGAAGTTAAACCGGATACTAAAGAAGCAATAAAAGAATTTAGAAAAAATGGAATAAATAAGATATGTATGTTAACAGGTGATAACAAAGAAATTGCCGAAAATATAGCAAAACAAGTAGGAATAGAAGAAATACATTATGAGTTATTACCAGGAGAAAAATTAAAAGAATTAGAAAAAATTAAAAATGATAAAAATTTTGTAATTGCAGTAGGAGACGGAATAAACGATTCTCCAATACTTGCAAAAGCAGATATAGGTGTAGCAATGGGATTAAATGGGCAAGATTTAGCAATAGAAACATCAGATATTGTGATAATGGATGGAAAGCTATCAAGCTTTAATAAATCTATAAAAACTGCAAAAAGAACTAAAAAAATAGTACTACAAAATATATACTTTGCAATAGGAATTAAAGTAATAGTATTAACGCTTGGAGCATTTGGAATATCTACAATGTGGGAAGCAGTATTTGCAGATGTAGGAGTTACATTTATAACAGTATTAAATTCATTAAGAATATTCAAAAAATAGACAAAAGGGGACAGACCCCAATTGTCCACATTGATGGTGGAAAATTGAGATCTGTCCTCCTTTTGTCTATTTAATATCTTGTTTAGGTTCTATATTTTCTTCTAATATTTCTGGTTTTTTCATATATCTATTAAATTGCTTTAAAGCATTTGCGTAATAAAATCCATCACATATTCTTTCATCTGCAACCCATTTAAGAGAAATAGTTTTTTCTTCAATAATATTATCATCTTCGCAAATATAACTTTTTTGTTTTTTACCCATTGCTAAAAATAATCCTGTTGTTCCAAAATCGTAAATATGATGATAAATGGCATCAATTCCCAAAGAACCAACATTTGTTAAAAATGCACTTGTATGAAATGGGCTAGCATGTATTGCAAATTTTGGCATCATTCCATGCTTATCTAAAAACATTAAAGTATTAACAATAAATTTCATAACGAAATTTGGCACAAGCCATAGAAATTTTGCAAGCCTATCTGTGCTATTTTCTGCAGATAAATCTTTGTTTTTAGTAATAGCTGCTTCTAGTTTTTCCTTTATTTCAAAAATATTTTCTGAACCGGTAAAAGGAAGTTTAATAGTTGTTTCTTCTATTTCTTCACTCATTTTTTTCTTTATTGCAAGTGAAATATATATTCCTTTTCTAGCATAGGTTCTACCATTCATAACGAATCTATTTAAGTAAGGTCTTTCTGCTAAGAGTCTAACCAATGCTGCATATATTATAGTCATGTAAGATATTTGAATACCTTCTTCTTCTTTTTTATTAATATATGCATCCAAGGTTGCAAGAGGCAACTCCTGGGTATAATAAACATGAGAATCACTTCTATTTTTCATAACATGTGGTATTACTCTAAAAAATGGTCCTATAGTTTTTATTTTTCTACCATCTGATCTAAATCCAAACATAATCCATCTCCCTCATAAAACATATTATATAATAAAATTGTGTCATAATGCAAGAAAAATGTCAAAAAA
>CAYMXX010000054.1:0-7264 GCA_964394545.1 uncultured Clostridium sp. | reverse complement strand
GTTCTGCTGGTATACAACCTCCTGAAGGTCCTCCTGTTTGTGCAGCTTTAAATTCGTGTCCTCCTGGAATTCCTCCACCTATATCAAATACTATTTCTCTTAAAGTTGTTCCCATTGGTACTTCTACTAAGCCTACATTTACAACATTTCCACCTAAAGCAAAGACTTTTGTTCCTTTAGATTTTTCTGTTCCTATTGAACTGTACCATTTTGCACCATTTAATATTATTTTTGTTATATTGGCATATGTTTCAACATTATTTATTAATGTTGGTTTTTGCCATAGTCCACAATTTGCTGGAAATGGTGGTTTTAATCTTGGTCTTCCACTTCTTCCTTCAATTGATTCTAATAGTGCTGTTTCTTCTCCACAAACAAATGCTCCTGCACCTAATCTTATTTCTAAATCAAAACTAAAATCTGTTCCAAATATATTTTTGCCGAGTATTCCATATTCTTTTGCTTGATTTATTGCAGTTTGAAATCTATGTACTGCTATTGGGTATTCTGCTCTTACATAAATATATCCTTTATCTGCACCAACTGCATATCCTGCAATCATCATTGCTTCTATAATTGAATGTGGATCTCCCTCTAAAATGCTTCTATCCATAAATGCACCTGGGTCACCTTCATCTGCATTACATACTACATATTTTTGGTCTCCTTCTGCAATTTTTGTAAAATACCATTTCTTTCCCGTTGGAAATCCTGCTCCACCTCTACCACGAAGTCCAGACTCTGTTATTTCATTTATAACAGAATCTGGACTCATTTCAAATAATACTTTTTCTAGTGCTTTATAACCATCAAAAGCTATGTATTCATCTATGTTTTCTGGGTCTATTATTCCACAGTTTTTAAGAGCAATTCTCTCTTGTTTTTTATAAAATGTTAGTTCATCTAATCTTTGAACTACTGAATTATCAATATCCTTGCAAAGTAATCTTTCTACAATTTTTCCTTCTAAAATGTGTGTATTTATTATTTCTTCACAATCTTCTGGTTTTACCATAGCGTAAAATGTGTCCTCTGGTCTAATTATAACTATTGGGCCTTTTGCGCACAAGCCAAAACAACCTGTTTGGATAACTCTTACATTTTCAATATTTTTCTCTTCAATTATTTTTTTAAAGTTTTCTATTATTTTAGGTGATTTAGAAGATGTACATCCTGTACCATGGCACACTAAAATATGTTTTTCTCTTGTATTTGCTTTTAAATTAACTCGTAAGTCTAACTCTTTTCTTTTTTCTTCTCTTATTTTTCTAATTTCTTCTAGAGATTTCATTTAGACCTCCTTATAAAATTATTTATTTTTGTATTCTTCAATTATTTTCTCCATTAGTTCTGGTGTTGCTTTTCCATAAACTTCATCATTTACTGTAAATACTGGTGCTAAACCACATGCACCTATACATCTTGTAGCTTCTAATGAAAATTTACCATCTTCGGTTGTTTCTCCTACATCTATTTTTAAAATTTCTTTTGCCTTGTCTAATACTTTTTCAGAGCCTTTAACAAAACATGCTGTTCCTAAACATACTGCTATGTTATATTTTCCTTTTGGTTTTAATGTAAATCTTGCATAAAATGTAATTACTCCGTAAATTTCAGCAAGTGGTAAGTCTAAATATTCTGAAATTGCTATTTGTGCATGTTTTGGAATATACCCATAGTGTTCTTGAACTTCATTTAATATTTGTATTAAATTGCTTTTATCTTTTGTATATTTTTCTAGGATGTTATTCATTGCTTCGTCTCTTTGGTTGTTACCACAATTACAAGCCATTTTTTACCTCCTATTTTTTAATTTTTTCTTCAAATCTGTCTTTTTTTATTTCCTTTGGCACTTCTATCGGATACTTTCCTGTGAAGCATCCCATACAGAAATCGTCCATGTTGCAGCCTTTTGCAATTTCTTTTAAGTTATCTATGCTTAAATATTCTAATGTATCTGCTCCTATAATTTTTCTTATTTCTTCAACTGTTTTTCCATTTGCAATTAAGTTTTCTTTACTATCTATATCTGTTCCAAAATAGCATACATCTATAAATGCTGGTGATGCAATTCTTAAATGGATTTCTTTAGCTCCTGCCTTTCTAAGTGTTTTTATTATTCCTATTAATGTAGTTCCTCTTACAATTGAATCATCTATTAATACTATTCTTTTTCCCTTAATACTATTCTTCAATGGATTTAATTTTAATGCTACTAATTTTTTTCTTTTATTTTGTGTGTTTTGTATAAATGTTCTTCCTATATATTTACTTTTTGTAAATACTAAATCATATGGAATTTTTGATTCTTTTGAATAACCAAGTGCTGCATCTATTCCAGAGTCTGGTACTGCTGCTACAATATCTGCATCTACTGGTAATTGTTTTGCTAAATATCTTCCTGCCAATTCTCTAAATTCGTGAACTCCCATTCCTTCTAAAACTGAATCTGGTCTTGCAAAATATATATATTCAAATATACACATTCCTTTTGGTGCTTTTTCTTTATATTCAATTGATGTAATATTTCCATCTTGTACTACAATTATTTCTCCTGGTTTTACATCTCTAATAAATTCTGCACCACATATATCTAATGCACAGCTTTCTGAAGCAAAAATAATGTCTTCTCCAAGTTTTCCCATACATAATGGTCTAAACCCTTGTGGATCACGACAAGCTATTAATTTTTGTGGAGACATTATTACTAATGAATATGCCCCTTTTAATACTTTCATTGTATTTGAAATTGCTTCTTCTGTTGATTTTGCTTTTAATCTTTCTCTTACTATAATATGACATATAACTTCTGTATCGCTTGTTGTTGTAAATATTGCTCCATTATCTTCTAACTCTTGTTTTAACTCCATTGCATTTGTAATATTTCCATTATGAGCAACTGCTAAATTTCCTTTTTTATGTCTTATTACTATTGGTTGAGCGTTTTCCTTTTTAGATGCACCAGTTGTTGAATATCTAACATGCCCTATTGACATATTTCCTGCTGGCAATTTATCTAAAACTTCATTTGTAAAAACCTCCGAAACTAGCCCTGGCTCTTTGTGATACGAAATTACTCCATCTGTATTTACTGCAATTCCACAGCTTTCTTCCCCTCTGTGTTGTAAACCAGATAGTCCTACGCAAGTAATATATGCAAGTTTTTCTGGTTTTTTTGAGTATACACCAAATACTCCACATTCTTCTTTAACATTATCAAACATCAAAATTCCTCCATAAAACAAACTTAACTTTATTATAATTGTAAATTTTAAAATTGTATATACTTTTTCAAAATTTGACAATTTTTTTCTGTTTTTAATTGGATAAATCGTAATTTGTATTTTTTGTTTTATAATGTTATAATTTTGTTATATTTTGAAAGGGCGTGTTTTTATGTATAATTTAGTTGTTTTTGCTTCTCGGAAATGGTTCTACTTTGCAAGCTATTATTGATAGTATTGCTTCACGGAGATTTAAAGGCTAATATTAATTTGGTTATTTCTAATAATTCAAATGCTTATGCTCTTGAAAGGGCTAAAGCTAATAATATTCCAACTTATATTATTAATGGAAAAAATAATGAAGAAATTGATATAGAATTAGAAAATATTTTAAATAATTATGATATTGATTTAATTGTTCTTGCTGGTTATTTAAAATTGATTGGACATAGGCTTATAAATAAGTATACTATTATAAATACTCATCCTTCTCTTCTTCCTAAATTTGGTGGTAAAGGTATGTATGGTATGAATGTTCACAAAGCTGTTGTTGAAGCAAAAGAAGAATTTAGTGGTCCTACTATACACTATGTAAATAATAAATATGATGAAGGAAATATTATTTCTCAAACAAAAGTTAAACTTTCTACCAACGAGACTCCTGAAAGTTTAGCAAAAAAAGTTCAGGATGTAGAAAAAATTCAATTAGTAAACGTTTTAAAAAAGTTTGTAAATAATAAAATTGTATAAGAATTTTTAATTTGATTGCATAAAAAAAACTAGCAGTTTGGCTAGTTTTTTTATATCTTTATATATTTTTATATTTTTTATAGTTTATATATGCAAACAATGCTATTATTGCCAATATAAATATTACTGGTATTGTATCTTCTATTCCTGTATATGGAGCTTCATTACTTGCTATATTAGCACTTTGATTTTTATTTTCAATTTGTTTGTTTTTATTTTCTTCTATATTTTTAATCGATGTAATTCCATCTTTTGTTTGTTCTTTTATTGTTAAATTTATACTAGCATCTGAAATAGCGTCACCTTTTGGAGTATCTGTTGTTGAATTATTTGTTGAATCTGATCCAAATACTTCCATGTCTTTTAAACTAATTTTTGCTGTTGTACCTGTAGCATTACTTTTTACTTTTAATTTTATTTTACCAATTATTTGTGATTCTCCTGATTTTACTGGTTGTACTGTACTAGAAAATTTTGTATCTACACTTCCTACAAATCCATTTTTATCTTCTTGCTTTACAAGAATCATATACCAAGGATTTTTTATAGTATTATCAGAATCCTGTCTTCCACTATATAATATAGAATAATCAGTATATTCTTCATAATCTGCTTTAAGACTAGCATCATCATCTAAAATGATTTCAAATATATCTTCTGAATATTCTAACATTCCATAATATTGACTTACTCCATCTGTTTTTGTTACATTTGACATTAATATATTTATTGTAACTGTATCACCTTGTTCTAATGTTGTTTTATCTGCTGATAGACTAATTTTGCATGCTTCATCTGCCGCATTTACTGTTGTTGCTAATAGCACTATAAACAAAAATAAACATATTATTATACTTTTTCTTTTCATCATATTTCTCCTTTGCAATTTTTAACATTATTAGTATATACATTTATCAAAATAAAATCAATACATTTTTTGAAAAAGCGAAAAATATCACCTCGAACTAAATTCGAGATGATATCTTTCATCAAATTTATATACTATTTAATTCTTGCTAATAATGCTTTTAAAGCACTTATTACAGGTATTGTTTTATTTTCAGCATTAACTAAGTTTTTGTCTAATACTGTTAAATGTGCTGAACCTGTTGGATCTTCTTCTCCATATTCATATTTTACTGAAGCATCTCCTGAAGCTACTTGTTTGTCATTTACTGAAGCATCTGCTCCTACTCCTGCTTCTACTTCTTCTTTGTTAATATGAGCATTTGCATTTTCATTTAATTTAACTGTTAATTTTTGTAATAATTTAATTGTTTGACTTGCTTTTGCTTCTGCTGTGATTCCATCTTTGCTTGCTGTAACGCTTCCACTTGCATTAACATTTACATCTAGAACTTCCTTGTCTTCTACTGTTGCTTTAACATTACCGTTTCCTTCAGCTTCTACACCAATTGAACCATTTTCTATTTTTAATGCTACTTCTGCATCTCCATCTGCTGAAATATTTACTTTTTTATCTGCAATGTCTGCTGTTATTTCTCCATCCATAGAAACTGATTTTTCTGGTATATTTAATTCAACATTACCGTCATAAACTGTTGCTAAAGCTTCTATTTCTTTTCCTTCTTTAGTTGTAATTTTTACTGTTGTTGTACCATTTAATCCTGCAACTAATGTTTCATTTTCGTATCTAATTATTCCTGTATTGTTACTTTCTACATTTACAAATTCTCCGTTTATTTTTAATGTAGAACCTAATTCACCATTTTTTAAGTTTTCTTTATTGAATTCTAATGATATGTATTTTTCTGCTGATTTTATTTGGCTTTCAGCAATCCATCCTTCACCAGATACATAAACACCATATTCTTTATTTGGAATTATTATACTTACTATACCACAACCTAATTTTCCGTCTTCATATGTTCTTCTTACTCTTCTTCCATCGTGGAATGTATAAGTTTTTCCTTCGAAATAAATTTTTGTATTTAATCTTGCTTTTACTGGTTCTGCTGTAACCTCTTGTTTTGTTGTTTCTGTAACATTAGCTTCTGTTGCGAAACACATTGTACTCATTAAAGATAATAGTAATGTTATTAATATTATTACTGAAATTCTAGATTTTAAAGTATTACTCATAATATCAACCTCCTTATAAATATATTTATTTGGTTTTTTTATTGCTTTTTATATTTTTGCGCATGCCAAATTTATTTGATTAACTTTATTATAGCACTTTTGGAATTTTATGTCAACATTTTAGTGCTCAAAAAAATAAAGCCCTTTCAATTTCTTGTTTTTGGGCTTTACTTCTGTTTTTTATTCAAATATTGCAGCAAATTCGTCTCCATCTATTTTTTCTTTTTCTAATAAAACTGTTGCTACATTTGTTAGTTTATCCATATTGTTACTTAATATTGTTTTTGCTTTATTATATGCTTCGTCTATTATTCTTTTAACTTCTTCATCTATTTTTGCTGCTGTTTCTTCACTAAAGTTTTTAGATTGAGCTAGATCTCTTCCTAAAAATACTTCTTCTTGTCCTGAACCAAATGTTATTGTTCCTATTTTTTCGCTCATTCCGTATCTTGTAACCATATCTCTTGCAATTTTAGATGCTCTTTCTATATCATTACTTGCACCTGTTGAAATGTCGTTTAGTACTAGTTGTTCTGCAACTCTTCCTCCTAATAATGATATAATGCTTTCTTCCATTTCTGTTTTCGACATAAAGTTTTTGTCTTCGTCTGGTTTATACATTGTATATCCACCAGCCATACCACGAGGTACTATTGATATTTGATGTACTGTATCTTGTGTTGGTAAGAATTTACTTACTACTGCATGACCTGCTTCGTGGAATGCTACTAATTTGTTTTCTTTTTCGCTTCTTACTCTGCTCTTCTTTTCTGGTCCCATTGTAACTTTTACCATTGCATCTTCTATTTCTACCATTGTTATTTCTTTTTTGTCTCTTCTTGCAGCAAGTAATGCTGCTTCGTTTAATACGTTTTCTAAGTCTGCTCCTGCAAATCCTGCTGTATTTTTTGCTATTGTTCTTAAGTCTACATCATCTGCAATTTTTTTCTTTCTACTATGAACTTCTAATATTTGTTCTCTTGCTTTTACATCCGGTGCTGATACTACTATTTGTCTGTCAAATCTTCCTGGTCTTAATAGGGCTTTATCTAATACGTCTGGTCTGTTTGTCGCTGCAAGCACTATTACTCCTTCGTTACTTCCAAATCCGTCCATTTCAACTAATAATTGGTTTAATGTTTGTTCTCTTTCATCATGTCCTCCACCAAGACCTGCTCCTCTTTGAC
>CAYMXX010000053.1:0-7298 GCA_964394545.1 uncultured Clostridium sp. | reverse complement strand
AAGAGCTTTTGCTCTTCTTAATATAGTACTAATTATTTGATAATTCATTTACTTTTACACTTCTTGTATGTTCAATTTTTGTCCATGTTGTATCTGGTTTTATTAATGCTTTTATATTTATTAAAATCCAAGAACCTAGGAATAATGGATAGCATAGTATTCCTTTAAGCATTGGTTTTATTGGTCTTTTATCTAGCCACATTATTAATATTGCTGTAAGTGGTGGTAAAAGGAATGTTGCTCCCAAATATCTTGCATAATTCCAAATTAATGCTGCTGTTGTCATTCCATTTCCTGCATATATTGCAAAGTTTACTATTAATAGTCCTAATGTTATTATAAGCATTGGCATTCCCATTAAGTAAAGTAATCCATCAAAATTCATTAATGTTTTATGTTCTTTAACACCTTTTGCTAAATCTTTTAAATAATATTTAACACATTGAATATGTCCTACTGACCATCTCATTCTTTGTGTCCATGATTGTTTGTATTCTAATGGTTGTTCATCATATACTACTGCATCTGTTGCCCAACCTAATTTTCTGCCTTCTGCTATATTTATTAAAGAAAATTCTATATCTTCTGTTAGAGTTTTTGTGTTCCATCCTTTTTCTCTAATTAAATCATATTTTACCATAAATCCTGTTCCATTTAATAATGGAGATAATCCTAAATTGTATCTTGCTAAATGATAAAATCTATGCATTGTCCAGTAAAATAGTGCATATCCTGCTGATACCCAAGAATCTGTTGGGTTCTTTATATCTCTATATCCTTGTACTACTTCTTCACCTTGGCAAAGTTTTTTATTCATTGCTACAAAGAAATCTGGCATTACAACATTGTCTGCGTCAAATACACACATTGCGTCATAGTCTACACCTTGTTCGTTCATTTGGTTTAAAAACCATTGCATTGCATATCCTTTTGTTTTCTTTTCACTATCAAATCTTTCATATACAATTGCTCCTGCATCTCTGGCTACTTGAGCTGTGTTGTCTGTACAATTATCTGCTATTACATATATATCCAATAATTCTTTTGGATAATTTTGATTTTTTAAGCTTTCTACTAAATTTGCTACTACAGCTGCTTCATTATGTGCTGGAATTAATGCCATAAACTTATGATTTTTATTTACTAATAATGGTTTGTCTTTTAATTTTACTAATGAACATGCACTAATTATTATATTGTATAACCAAAATATTGTTATAATCCAAACTAATGCTTGTTGTAGTATATATAAATATTCCATTTTTTTACCTCTCATACTATATTTTTAAAAGATGGCTTAACTATCTTTATTAAATAATATTATGCCACCTTTTCTATTATACTACTATTTTATTTTTTTTGCAATATTTTTTATTCTTCTGTTGTTTCTTCTTCTATTCCTAATCCTTTTTTTGTTAAGCTTATTTTTCCTTGATTGTCTATATCTAATACTTTTACTAGGAATTTGTCTCCTTCTTTTAGCACGTCTTCTACTTTTTCTATTCTTTTTTCTGATATTTTAGAAATATGAAGTAATCCTTCTTTTCCTCCACCTAGATCCATAAATGCTCCAAATGGCATTATTTTTGTAACTGTTCCTTCGTAGATTTCTCCAACTTCTATTTCTCTTACTATGTCTTCTATCATTGCTTGTGCTGGTTTTGCTTTTTCTGAATCTTGTGTATAAATAAATACTGTTCCATCTTCTTCTATGTCTATTTTTACACCTGTTTGGTCAATTATTTTATTAATTGTTTCTCCGCCTTTTCCAATTACATCTTTTATTTTGTCTGTTTTTATTGTCATTGATGTAATTTTTGGTGCATATTTTGATAATTCTTTTCTTGGTTCTGCTATTTGTGGTGCCATTATTTCATCTAATATGTATTGTCTTGCTTTTTTAGTTCTTGCAAATGCTTCTTCAATTATTTTGTATGTTAATCCATCAACTTTTATATCTACTTGAATTGCTGTTATTCCGTTTTTTGTTCCACCAACTTTAAAGTCCATATCTCCAAAGAAATCTTCCAATCCTTGAATATCTGTAAGCATTACATAATCATCTGGATCTTCTGGATTTGATACAAGTCCTGTTGAAATTCCTGCTACTGGATTTTTAATTGGAACTCCTGCATCCATTAATGCAAGTGTGCTTCCACAAATACTTGCTTGTGATGTAGAACCGTTTGAAGATAATACTTCTGATACAACTCTTATTGTATAAGGGAATTCTTCTTCTGATGGTATTACTGGAACTAATGCTCTTTCTGCTAATGCTCCATGCCCTATTTCTCTTCTACCAGGTCCACGAGAAGGTCTAGCTTCTCCAACACTGTATGAAGGGAAATTATATTGATGAATATATCTTTTTGCTTCTTCTTCATCTAATCCATCTAGTATTTGTTCTTCATTTTTCATTCCTAATGTAGCAACTGATAGCACTTGTGTTTGTCCTCTTGTAAATAGTCCACTACCGTGTACTCTTGGAAGCAAGCCTACTTCGCATGAAAGTGGTCTTATTTCGTCTATTGCTCTTCCATCTGGTCTTTTATGTTCTTCAAAAATCATTTTTCTTACTGATTTTTTCTCTAATTTATATAAACTATCTGCTATATCTTGTTTTACTTCTTCTGCTCTTTCTTCTCCGTATTTTTCTATAAAGTAATTTGTTACATCTTCTGATAATTTTTCCATGTTTTTATCACGAACTTCTTTTTCTAGAGCTTGTACATCATTGTACATTCTTTCTTCAAAGTTTGTTTCTATTTCTTCATATATATCATGATCTACTTCAAAAGATTTGTATTCCATTTTAGGTTTTCCAATGTCTGCTTTTATGTCTGCAATAAATTTACATACTTTTTTAATTTCTTCATGTCCTGTTTTAATTGCTTCTAGCATTTTGTCATCTGGTAATTCTTTTGCTCCAGCTTCTATCATTGCTATTTTTTCTATTGTTCCTGCTACTGTTAAGTCTAATTCTGTTTTTGCTCTTTCTTCTAATGTTGGGTTTATAACAAATTTTCCATCTACGTATCCAACTTTAACTGATGCTGTTGGTCCTCCAAATGGTATATCTGATATAGAAAGTGCTGCTGATGTTCCTATCATTGCACAAACTTCTGGTGAGTTGTCTGGTTCTACTGATAATACTGTTGCAACAACTACAACATCATTTCTAAAATCTTTTGGGAATAAAGGTCTTATTGGTCTATCTATTGCTCTAGATACTAATATTGCTTTATCTGCTGCCTTTCCTTCTCTTCTTGTAAATCCTCCTGGTATTTTACCTACTGAATACATTTTTTCTTCGTAGTCTACTGATAGTGGGAAAAAGTCTATTCCTTCCCTTGGTTCTTTTGATGCTGTAACATTTACCATTACAACTGTTTCTCCGTATCTTACTACTACGTTTGCATTTGCTAATCCTGCAAATTTTCCTGTTTCTATTGAAAGTGGTCTTCCTGCAAGTTCCATTGAATATGTTTTAAACATAATTCATCCTCCTTCTAATTTTTTAATTTATTATAAGAAGATAATTTCTATGAATGTAACCTCTAAAATATGTTTATTTGTTAAGCACATTTTACAAGCTACTCTTCATATGTAATTACCTTTTCTTATCTTGTTTAATTGTGGCTAGCCAAGATTGACCAACCTGAATTATTTTATTTTAGCAATTAAGGGTGGAAAATACACTCCACCCCTTGTTAAAATTATTTTCTTAAATTTAATTGTTTAACTATTTCTCTATATTTTGGTAAATCTTTTTTTGCCAAATAGTTAAGTAGGTTTCTTCTTTTACCTATCATTTTGAAAAGACCTCTTCTTGAATGATTGTCTTTTTTGTGAACTTTTAAATGTTCTGTTAGTTCATTAATTCTTTCTGTTAAAAGAGCTATTTGAACTTCTGATGAACCTGTATCATTTTCATCTCTTTTGAAAGTATTAATAATTTCTTGTTTTCTTTCCTTTGTCATTGTTTTCCCTCCTATTTTATTTAATGTGCCTTAAACTGAACATAAAAGTCGGATCTTCTTTTAGTTAAGTATAAGGTAATCGCTTTTTTGCAAGCATATCTATTTTACTATATTTATTCAAATTATGCAAGTGTTTTAAAAAATCTTTTTTAAGCTATTACATTGCATTTAAAATTAAGTTCACATTTTCTTTAATATTTTCTTGTTTTTTGCTTACTTCTGCTTCCTTCTTTTCTTCTTGTTCTACTATTGTTTGCAGTTGTTCTATTAACTGTTGCAGTTTTGTCATATCTTTTCCTATCATTTCCCAATCATTGTTTTTGTTTGATTCCTCTAAATTTTTATTTGCGTTTATTATTTGTTTTATAAGTTCATTTTTATCTTCTGCTTCAACTTCTATACTTATTGCTTCTTGCGATAGTAGGTTTGCAACTGCCTCTTCTATATTATTTCCTATTGCAACTTTGTTTCCAGATGCAACCACTACTTTTTTAAGTTGTGGTACTTGTGATTTGTCATTTAACATTATTTGATATATTGGCTCTACATATAGTAATGTATTGTTTATTGGAACTACTATTATATTTTTTTGTATTTTTGTTCCTGTTACATTTAAAGAATTTAGCTCATTTAATATTTTTTCGTCTTGTTCTACTAATGAATCCAATTGTATTGTTCCCAATATTGAGCTTCCTGTTTTAAATTTATATAATGTTAATTTCTTATTGTTTTGGCTGTCACATGTTGCTACTAAATATGATGTTATATTTTGTTTTTCTTCTATTGTATATGGCAATACTAAACCTAATTGTGCAGAGTTACTATTTGTTAGTTTAACCATTGTATAATATGGTTCTATATCTGTTCCTGTTGCTGTGCTTGTAGTTCTACTAGTATTTTCTTTTGCTACATCCCACACATCATCTACTCTGTATAGCACTTCTGGTTGAACATTATGATATCTTTCCAACACTTCTGCTTGTATTTTGTAAAGATATTTTGGATATACCATATGTTTTGAAATATCTTGTGGAATTTCTTCTCCATCTTTAAATAGTGTTGGGTAAATATTACTATATGCTATTGCTATTGGGTCTGATTTATCTATAATATAGAAGTCTGTGGTTCCATCGTAAGCATCTATTATTACTTTTACAGAATTTCTAATATAATTAATTTTTTCTTTTAGTCCATTATATTCTATAATAGTTTCTTGTGAATATGGATAATTGTTTGAAGTTGTATATGCATCTAATACCCATATTAATCTTCCCTCATCTGTTATTACCATGTATGGTTCTTCGTCATATTTTAAATATGGCATGACTGTTTTTGCTCTTGTAATTACATTTCTTGTTGTTATTATTTTACTTTCTTTTGTTACATTTCCAGAAAATGCAATTCCTAGATTTTTTTCTTTTACTCCTAATATAAGTCTATCTAAAAATCCTAATTGTAATCCAGCCTCACCTTCATATGTATTTGTATTACTTGTTGTACTTGTTAATGGATAATCGTATTCTTGTTTATTTTTAGCATTTGTTACTATTGGCTCATTTGTTTGCAAGCCAAAATATATTCTAGGTTCTTTTACTTTTATTTTATTGTTTTCGTCTTTAAATTCACTTTGAACATATTCTAAGTTTCCATTTTCGTCCACTGTATTTGCAGAAGAAATTATTGTTCCATAACCATGTGTATATTCATATGTTTTGTTGTTATATGTTCTTGTATCATTACTTATTATTTCCCTTGGACTTACATATACTAGTTCTTCTTCTCCATCTACGTTATATATGCCCGGTTTTGTTGTGCTATAAGAATAATATCCAGAATTTGTTTGATACTGTTCTAAATTTTCTAATACAACATCTTCATTTAATATATTTATGTTATTTATAACATCTTGATTTTTACTCACTTCGTCTTTTGTTATTGTTCCACTATTTTCTATTTCTATTTCATCAACATTTATGTTATAAGCGTTTTTTGTGAATTCAATATTTTTAGATATGTAGTATTTTTCTTTGTCTAGTTCGTTGCTGTTTACGTATATTAGGTCAAAACTAATCATTACTATAAACAAAACTACTAAATATGCTGGTATTACACAAATCCATTTCATTATTTTTTTGAAGTTTTCTTTTTTGAAATTTATTATTGCCATTATTGCTGAGAATAAAATTACAAATGCAAAAATTCTATAACCCCATGTTTTTATTGTTGCTTCAATTAGTCCAGCACCATAAAGAGCCGTACCATCTGATAATGTTAGGAATTTGCTATTAACTATATCTTGCACTTTAACTAATGTAATTGCTGAAATTCCTAAAATTACTAGTACTAAATTTGTAATTAATTGTTTTAAAAAAGTATTCTTTTTTAAAATACTTCTATCAATTCCTTTTTCAAAATATTTATTAAAAACTATTATGTAATAAACTGCTATATAAATTGAATATATTACTAAAAGTGCTATAATATAAACTATTATTGCTTCTATAAATGGTTTTTGAAATATGTAATATCCAACATCCATGTTAAATATTGGATCATTTATTCCAAACCAAGCTGTATTAAGTGAAAGCATTACTTTTTCTGTAATTAGGCTAGATGAAATCAAACTTATTATTACACTTAAAATTAAACTTATTGATTTGTTTGGAAGTTTTGGCATTTCTTTTTTGTCATCTTCAAAAAACTTTTTTAAACCTCTTTTTATAAATCTTGTAGTTATGTATGTTGCAACATATAATATTGCAAAATTGGCTAGTACTACTCCAACTTTATATTTTATCTTTTGATTAAAAACCTCTACATATTGTTCTCCAATTTCTAATGTTTGCAAATATTGTCCTCTTAATGTTATTGCAACATAAATTGCTAACACTATTAAAAATGCAATTACTAGTATTACTCTTTTTTTATTTTTTGTTTTTTCCATGATTTGCCTCCTTTAAATTATTGCATTTACAAATTCATCTGAATTAAATATTTCCATATCGTCTATTTGTTCTCCAACGCCTATAAATTTTACAGGTATTTTATTTTCTGCAACTATGCCTATTACAACTCCACCTTTTGCTGTTCCATCTAATTTTGTAAGTACTAATCCTGTTATATCAACTGTTTCTTTAAAAGCTTTTACTTGTGATATTGCATTTTGTCCCGTTGTTGCATCTAATACTAATAATACCTCTTTTTTTGCCTCTGGTAATTCTTTATCTATTACTTTTTTAATTTTTAATAGCTCGTCCATTAAGTATTTTTTATTATGAAGTCTTCCTGCTGTATCACAAATTAAAACATCTGCATTTT
>CAYMXX010000052.1:0-7582 GCA_964394545.1 uncultured Clostridium sp. | reverse complement strand
TAAGAACAGCAGAAGAAAAAGGAATAAAAAAAGGAATAAAAGAAGGAATAAAAGAAGGAAGCCAAAAAGAAAAAATAGAAATAGCTAAAAAAATGTTACAAAAAGGAATATCATTAGAAAACATAATAGAAATAACAGAATTACCAGAAGAAACAATAAAACAACTATAAAAGCATAAAATAATCAGTATAAAAAGCAGAAATAATTCTACTTTTTATACTGATTAAATTTTGTCGTTTTTTTTATTTTTTTGACAAAAAGAAAAAGAAAAAATATTAAAACCCAAACAGATGTTACAAAACAAAGAAAAATGACACACGAAAGTTAGCTTTAAAACAGCATTTTTGCTGTTTTTTTATTGACGTAAATGTAAAAATATGGTACTTTATTAATATACAAAAGAAAAAAATTAATAAAAGGAGTGAAAAGTCTATGATAGATGAAGAAATCCTAGAATTAAGACGAAAATTAAATAAAAGTATAACAAAAGAAGAAGATTATAAAAATATATATACCTTAAGTGTAGAATTAGATGAATTAATAGCAAGATACTATAATAAAAGATTAAAAGCAGAATTATGTACAAAAGCAAGTGAATAACTTATAAACCAAAAGCATTTTAGATTTTATAAATCTAAGATGCTTTTTAAAATTTAAGTTTCAACATTTTAACTAAATAATATGAAAAAAGTATATATTTAAAAGTTCCGTTCTTCAAGGCGTTTAATATACTACATAACCAAACGAAAGATACACATTCTAAAATAGAGGATAACTTAAATTCAACAGGTCGAACTCACTTTGAAATATATACTTTTTTCATAGATAAATTTATAGTATTAGTAGTATTAGTAAAAATGTTGAAAGTTAAATTAAAAAAACTATTTACAAATAAATATTTAATATGCTAAAATAACATAAAATAGGATAAGAAAACGAAAAAAGTTGAAATAAAAGGAAAACTGTGGTATAATTTATTTAGATTATACAAAAAGGAGGGAGTAATATATGAAAAAAACAATAAAAATTATTAGTATATTATTTCTTCTTACATTATTAGTATTCAGCACAACAACATATGTACAAGCCGATATAGATATAGATCCAAACGATTATAATCATGGAATGCCAAAAACAGGAGAGGCTGGTAGAGCACTAACAATGGCAGGTAAAGTGCTAGGCATTATTAGAAATTGTGGTATTATAGCATCAGTTATAGTAATATCTATAATAGGACTTAAATACATGCTAGGCTCATTAGATGAAAAAGCAAATTACAAAGAAAATGCAGTTCCATATATAGCAGGATGCGCATTGTTACTACTTTGTACAACAATACCAAGTATAATATATAACATGATGCAAAAATAAAATATAAAATAAAAAAAGTGGGTGATAAAATGAATATAAAATTATTTAATAAAATATTAATAGTAACTTTAATGCTATTAATAATAAGCTCACTTATTCCAATAAAAGTTAATGCAGTGTCAGATATGTTTCAATCAGCAGATGATTTCTTAGCAGCAGGTAGTTCTCCAACTACAGTAATAGACGAAACAAAACTACAATCTACATCAGGAACAATATATAAATGGCTAATGATTATAGCTATATGTGTTGCAGTTATAATAGGAGCTGTAATAGGAGTTCAATTTATAGTAGGAAGTGTAGAAGGAAAAGCAAAAATACAAGAAGCATTAGTTCCATATATAGTAGGGTGTGTAGTAATATTTGGTTCATTCTTTATATGGAAAACACTAGTAAATACAGGAAATAGTTTAGAGGGAGATACAGTAGATGCAAGTTCGTCAACAGTAAAAAAAACACCAGGGGTTTGCAGTGAGTGCTATACCAAATTAACTGAGGATTATCTAGGAGAATTGGGAAAAAATAATGAATTAATTTTATACTGTGATAGATGCAAAGAAAATGTGAAGGTAAAACCTTATGGTATGTAAAATAGTTTTTAAAGTTTTCTTAAAGAGATTTAAGAAAGTTTAATATAAAATATAATAAAGAAATGGAGGATTATATTATGAAAAAATCTGTAAAAATAATTTCTACACTATTGTTAGTTGCTATGCTTATAATGACTATAGCACCATATACATTAGCTGTTGATACTGGTATCATTCAAGAAATCGACAAGGCTGGAACAGGTAAAGCAGAAGGATCAGAAGGAGTTATTGCAATAGCAGGAAACATAGTTAGATGGATAAGAACAATCGCAGTAATAGCAGCAGTTGTTATTATTTCTATTCTAGGTATCAAATACATGATAGGAAGTACAGAGGAAAAAGCAGAATACAAAAAATCTTTTATACCATTAATTGTAGGTATAATTGTTGTAGTTGCAGCAGCACAAATTTCAACAATGATTTTTGGAGCATTAAGTTAGTTGTAATAAAATAAAAAACTTGTTAGGTTTGCTAACAAGTTTTTTATTTTATTACAAAAGTATTACATTTGTGTGAATTTTCTATTTTTTTTACTAATATATTACAATTAGCGATAATATCTGTTATAATATATATAAGTATAATTGTATAAAGCTGTAAAGCTTAATACAAAACAAA
Organism: uncultured Clostridium sp.; assembly: GCA_964394545.1. Classification (GTDB taxonomy): domain Bacteria; phylum Bacillota; class Clostridia; order TANB77; family CAG-508; genus CAG-452. The sequence continues at coordinate 5,003 of CAYMXX010000052.1, read as the reverse complement.
GGAGGAAATAAATTTGGCTACACATAGTATACCAAGAGATGTTAGAGGAGAAGGAAGAATATTATTTATATTTACTACACGTTCACTAATATTTTCAGCTATAGGATTAGTAATAGGGTTATTGGTAAGTTCACTAATAGGAATAGTATTTTCACAATTCTATGTAAAACTTATTATTTGCTTAATCTTTGCTGCAATAGGCTACGGAATAGCAACATTAAAAATTCCAGATTCTCCTAGATTTGAAATAACAAGAAAAGCTGGTGGAGAAAGAATAGATGAGGTTATATTAAGAGCTATAAAATTTAAACTTCAAAAGAAAAGAATATATGTATATACTAAGGAGGAAAAAAACAATGGATAATATTGTAGATATGCTAACTATAATAGCTGTAGTTTTATTTATGGTAGTAGTAGTGCTTATTATGGCATACTGGTATATGAAAAGAAAAGAAAGTCAGCCACAAAAACAAGAAAACAATGATTTAAATAATGCTGAAAATTTAGGAATAAAATCAAAAGAACAACCTAAACAAACATCACAATATACAAAACTATCTGTATTTGATTTTATGGAATTTGATAAAATAGAAGACAACATGATAGTACAAAATGGTGGAAAAAGATATTTAATGGTGGTTTCTTGTGAAGGAATAAATTATGATTTAATGTCAGAAGTAGAAAAAGCTTCAGTAGAAGCTGGATTTGTACAATTTTTAAATACTTTAAGACATCCTATACAATTATATACACAAACAAGAACAATAAATATAAGTAGCAGTATAGAAAATTATTCTAAAAAAATTGCAGAAGTAAAGCAAGAATTAGATAAAAAACAAATGGAATACAATAAAATGCTTCAAAGTGGCTCATATAGTTCAGACACAATAAAAGAATTAAGAATTGAGATAGCAAGATTACAAAACTTATATGATTATGGAAAAGATGTTACAGAAAATATAGAAAAAATGAGTTTAAATAAAAATGTTCTAAAAAAACATTATTATATAGTAATTCCGTATAATACAGCAGATTTAGGAAATGAAATGCTAAATGATGAAGAAAAAAAACAAATGGTATTTTCAGAATTATATACTAGAGCACAAGCATTAATAAGAACTTTGTTTGCATGTAGCATGAAATGTAAAGTAATGGATTCATATGAACTTGCAGAATTGCTATATGTAGCATATAACAGAGATGAATCAGAAGTATATGGTATAGAAAGAGCTTTAAAAGCAGGATATACAGAATTATATTCTACAGCACCAGATGTGCTAGACAAAAAAATGATAGCTTTAAACAGAGCAATAGAAGAAAAAGCAGTAGAAATGGCTAAAAACCATGTAGATGAAATAAGATCAGAAAAGCAAAAAGCAGTAAAGAAAAAAGAAGAATCTTTTGATGATTTAGTAGAACAAATGGCAAAAGCAATACTAAAAGAAAATGAAAGATATATAGGAAAAGATGTAGCAGAAGAAGCTATAAACAGAGTAAATGGAAAAAAACAAAAGAAGGAGGAAAATGCAAATGACAAAGAAGAAAAAAAGAGAACTAGAAGAACAACAAAAACAAATGGAAATGCTTAAACAAGAACCAGAATATGATATTTTAAGGAAAAAAACAATAAAAGAACTAATAGCACCATCTGGGATAGATGCTTCTAATATAGACCATTTAGAAATAATTTCTAATACTACAAGATATGCAAGAAGCTTCTTTGTATCAGCACTTCCAAGAATGTGTACATTTCCAGATTTATTTAGAGATATGTACTTATTTGGAGATATAAATACATCTGTATATATAAACCCAGTTCCAGAATCAAGATCTCAAAATGAATTAAATAAAGTAATTAATCAACTAGAAACAGAAAGAATTGTTGCAGCAGATAGAGGAAATATAAACAGAGAAAGTATATTAACACAAAAAAGATTAGAGGCAGAAGAATTAAGAGACAACATAGCATCAGGATTTAATAAACTATTTGAAGCATCTGTTGTTGCAACACTTTTTGCATATAATTTACAAAGTTTAGATGCATATACAAAATTATTAGCAACAGAAATGTCTAAAAATTTAGTAGGAATAAAATCAGCATGGGCTATGCAAGAAGACGCATTTAAATCTAACTTACCACTTATGAGCGATAAAATAAGAAGAACACATACATTTGATCGTGCATCTATGGCAACAGTATTTCCGTTTACTACATCAGAAGTAGGACACTTAACAGGGATACCATTAGGATATAACAAGCAAACTGGAGTACCAATTTTATTTGATAATTTCCACCAAAGTCTAACAAACTATAACATGGTTATATTTGCTAAATCTGGTGCTGGTAAATCTGTTACAATGAAAACATTAATTTCTAGGTCATCTGTTCTAATGGGAATAGAAAGTTTAGCACTAGATGCAGAAGGAGAATATTCTGCAGTTGCAGAAGCTCTTGGTGGAATAAATGTAGTAATAAGTCCAACATCTAAAACAGTTATTAATTTATTTGATATAGAAGTAGAAAGGACAAAAGATGAAATAACAGGAAGAGAAAGACCTATTTTAAATGTAGAAAATAAAATAGAAGACGTTACACAAGCACTTTTAACAATGGCAAGAGGAAGCACAAGAAGTGAAGAAGTAAACGAACTTACAAAACAAATAATAGCAGAAGCCGTTGCAGAAGAATATGCAAAAGCAGGAATAACTTCAGACCCTAATAGTTTATACGAAGCTTCAAATGGGGGCATAAGAAGAGAAAACTTATTTAAAGCAAAAAAGAAAATGCCTACAATTGGATCTTGGTATAAAACATTAGTAGAAAAAGCAAAAGAAAATAAAGATTCAAACTATCAATTTCATTACAGTTATTTGTTAAAAGTTATGAAACAATATGTAAGAGAACTAAATGGACAAATGGCATATTTTGATGGGCAATCTACATTTGAATTGCTAGAAGGAGCACCATTTATAAACTTAGATATATCTCAATTGGAGGAAAGATTTGCAAGACCACTTGCACAACAAATATTACTTTCTTGGATTTGGGAAAAATATGTAAAAAAGAATAGTGAAGATAGAACAAAAGCAACTAAAAAAAGAGTTTTAGTTGACGAGGCATGGATGCTTTTACCATACCCAGAAGCAGTAGAATTTTTAAATAAAATGGCAAGACGTGCAAGAAAAAGAAATGTATCACTTGCAATAATTTCACAAAGATTTCAAGATTTTTACGAAAATCCAGAAGCACAAGCAGTACTTACATCATCAGATACAAAACTATTTTTAGCACAAGATAAAGCAGAAATAAATTACTTAAAAGAAGTATTTAAACTAAGTGAAGGTGAGGCAGGCTTCTTAGTAACTTGCTTAATAGGAGAAGGACTTTTAAAAGTAGGATCAGATACAGCAATAATACAAATAACACCAACGAAAAAAGAATTTGAGTTTGTAGAAACAAACTTAAATAAATTAGCAAAAAACAACTAAAGAAGGCATTTTATTAGAAAAGGTTAAGAATATGAAGAATTTAAATAATAATAAAATATTAAAAACTATAAGTCTTATGCTCGTAATAATTTTTATAACAAATGCATTGATACCAATTCCTTCATATGCAGACACAGATGAAGAAGTTGGTGGTAAGCTATTTAAACCTGTTTTTAAATTATTCGCAGGAGTAGGGGATTTATTTATTAAAGGATTTCAAAAAATTTTTCTAGGAAATGGAGATATAAAAGGAGATGGAATAAGTGAAATAGGACAAGAAGGAGCTTTTCTAATAAGATATTCTCCAGGAGTTATATTTTCAAACCAAGTTCCTGGGCTAGATGCAAATTTTATAAGTCCATCTGTAGAAGAGTTAGAAGTAGAAAACAGAACAAGCAATTGGGAAAAAATTGGGAAATTTGATGAAGACGATCAAAAACTAGTTCAAAATTATGGATATGATCCTAATAAAGCAACGGTTTCAACTACACACACAGATAAGGAGTGGTACAATTTAGCCAACTATGGTAAAGAACATGTTATTCAAACGTGGCAAGATACTTCTGGAACAACATATAAGCTTATTAATACAGAATTAGACTTATCAACTAAGGACTATGTGTCTATACTGACAGGAAACTGGGGTGGAGTAAAACTTACAGAACTTGGAAAACAACTTGTTAAAGATTTGGGAGGTAAGAAATGGACATTATACAAACTAAATATTACTGCTACAAGTACGGGTAAAACTATAGAATCAACTGCTAAACAATTACAACCAACAATATCAAAATGGTATAAAGCATTAAGGATGGTATCAATAGTAGGTCTTCTATCTGTATTGGTATATGTAGGAATCCGTATATTAATAAGTAGTACAGGCCAAGATAAAGCAAAATATAAAAAAATGCTTGCTGACTGGGTAGCTGCAATGTGTATATTATTTTTGTTACATTACATAATGGCTTTTACAATGTCAATGGTAGAAGAAATTACAGATATATTTAAAACCAATATAATTGGAGTTAACGGTGAAGATGTATTAATGACAAATATAAGACAAAATATAGGTGATAGTAACACATATTCAGCAATATTTACAGATTTAATAATGTACATAATATTAGTAGGATATACATGTATGTTCACATGGCACTATTTAAAAAGATTGGTATTTTTAGCATTTCTTACAATGATAGCACCATTAATAGCATTAACATATCCATTGGATAAAATAAAAGATGGACAAGCCCAAGCTTTTACAATGTGGATAAGGGAATATGTATTTAATGCATTAATACCAGTAATACATATAGTGTTATATTCAATTTTTGTAGGTTCTGCAATGGATTTCGCACAACAAAATCCATTATATGCAATAGTATGCATAGGATTTTTAACACAAGCAGAGAAGTTCTTTAGAAAAATGTTTGGATTTGATAAGGCACAAAGTGTAAGTCAACTTGGAGCTGCAGCAGGTGGAGCAATGGTAATGAATGCAATAAATAAAATGG
>CAYMXX010000051.1:5050-7827 GCA_964394545.1 uncultured Clostridium sp. | reverse complement strand
AATGTATAATTAATTGTTGATTGTAAAATGATAAGAGAAGGGGAATTATAATGAGTAACGAAAAAATTAGAAATGTAGCAATAATTGCACACGTAGACCATGGAAAAACTACAATAGTAGATGCACTTTTAAGACAAAGTGGTACATTTAGAGAAAATGAACAAGTTCAAGAAAGAGTAATGGATTCAAATGATTTAGAAAAAGAAAGAGGAATTACAATACTTGCAAAAAATACATCTGTTATGTATAAAGATATAAAAATAAATATAGTAGATACACCAGGACATGCTGATTTTGGTGGAGAAGTTGAGCGTGTTTTAAAAATGGTAGATGGTGTTCTTTTATTAGTAGATGCATTTGAAGGAGCAATGCCACAAACAAGAGAAGTATTAAAAAAATCTTTAGCTTTAAATTTAAAACCAATTGTTGTAATAAATAAAATAGACAGACCAGGAGCTAGACCTTTAAAGGTAGTAGACGAAGTTTTAGAATTATTTATAGAGTTAGGAGCAAATGATGAACAATTAGATTTCCCTGTAATATATGCTTCAGCAAGAGATGGATATGCTAAAATGAATTTAGAAGATGAATCAGATAATATGAAATGCGTATTCGAAACAATAGTAAATACAATAGAACCACCAAAATGTGATGAAAATGGACCAATGCAAATGCTAGTATCAAATATAGATTATGATGACTATGTTGGAAGAATAGCAGTAGGAAGAGTAGAACGTGGTGTTATAAAAGAAGGAATGCCAGCCGTAGTATGCAAAAAAGATAAAAATGAAAATGCAAAAGTAGTTAAAGTTTCAACATATATGGGATTAAAAAAGGTAGAAGTGCCAGAAGCAAAAGCTGGAGATATAGTAGAAATTTCTGGTATAACTAATATAAATATTGGAGAAACAATTTGTGATATAAATAATCCAGAAAAAATAGATTTTGTAGATATAGATGAACCAACAGTTACAATGACATTTTCTGTTAACAATGGACCATTTGCAGGTAGAGAAGGAGAATTTGTAACATCAAGACATATAAGAGATAGATTATTTAAAGAATTAGAAAGAAATGTATCTTTAAGAGTAAAAGAAACAGCTTCTCCAGATTCTTTTGAAGTTGCAGGACGTGGGGAACTACATTTATCTGTATTAATAGAGACAATGAGAAGAGAAGGATTTGAACTATTAGTATCACGTCCAAAAGTTATATACAAAGAAATTAATGGAGAAAAATGTGAACCAATAGAAAGATTAGTAGTAAATGTTCCAGATGACTGTATAGGAAATGTAATAGAAAAGTTAGGTAGAAGAAAAGCCGAAATGGTAAATATGGAACCAGCAGAAGATGGACATACAAAAATAGAATTTAAAATACCTGCAAGAGGACTAATTGGATATAGAACAGAGTTCTTAACAGATACAAAAGGTGAAGGAACAATGAACCATATATTTGATTCATATGAACCTTACAAAGGAGACGTTTTATCTAGAGTAAGAGGAACAATAGTTGCATTTGAAGCAGGAAAAGCTATAACATATGGATTATATAATGCACAAGACAAAGGTGACTTATTTATAGGACCAGGTACAGAAGTGTATGAAGGCATGATAGTAGGACTAAATTCAAGAGGAGAAGATTTAGCAGTTAATGTATGTAAAGAAAAACATTTAACAAATACAAGAGCTTCAGGTTCAGATGATGCATTAAGATTAGTACCACCAATGCAAATGAGCTTAGAAAAAGCTATAGAATTTATACAAGATGATGAGCTAGTTGAAGTAACACCAAAAAGTATAAGATTAAGAAAGAAAATATTAAACAACAAAGATAGAGAAAGAGCAGCAAGAAAATAATAGAAAGGATTAAAAAATGAACGAGGATTATCATAAACAATTAAGAAGAGTTGACAAGGCACTTAATCGAATAGCTGATAGAGATGCTTTTGAAAACAAGGTTAGAGACTGCAGTAAAAGAGTGTATGAATTTGTAAAAAAAGAAATCTCAAAAGGAATGCTACCATATCCAGCTATAGAAAAAGTGTTAAATAGCAAAGGATTAGAAAAGTTATGTCCAGACCTTGAAAATGATAGAATAAAAAGAGCAGTTAGAACTGCAATGTTAAATTATTATTTTAGAGGACAAAAACCAAATGAAAGAAATGAAAATAGAGGAGAAGAGGAAAGATAATTGAGTATAAAAGAGATAAAGAAAAAATCTTTAGAAGACCATATTCCAATTATAATGGATGATACCTTAGAAGTAATAAAAGAAATACTAATAAAAGAAAAGCCTGTTAAGATTTTAGAAATAGGAACAGCAACAGGTTATTCTTCTATTTGCTTTGCAACAATACTGCTAGAAAATTGTATAGACGAGGATTCCTCGTCTATATTAATAGATACAATCGAATTAGATGAAACAAGAGCAAATGAAGCAATAAATAATATTTTTAATATGAAATTGGAGAAAACAATAAAAGTACATATGGGGAATGCCGTAGAAATACTTCCAACATTTAATGAAAAATACGATATAATATTTATTGATGCTGCAAAGGGAAAATATCCAATTTTTTTGCAAGAAGCATTAAGACTTTCACATAAAGGAACTATAATACTTGCAGATAATATTTTGTACAAAGGGTATGTTATGAGTGATTATAATAAACACAAACAAAGAACAGCAGTAACTCATTTAAGAGAATATATAAAAGAAACAACAGAAAATTCTAATTTAGAGACTGAAATTTTAGAAATAGGAGATGGACTGGC
>CAYMXX010000051.1:0-4950 GCA_964394545.1 uncultured Clostridium sp. | reverse complement strand
ATGAAAATACCAGAATTATTAGCACCAGCAGGTTCGTTTGAAAAAGCAAAAACAGCATTTAAATATGGTGCAGATGCTGTATATATGGGAACTTCAAATTTATCTCTACGTTCAAGAGTAACAGTAGATGATGATGAACTGTTAAAAACGATAGAATATGCTCATAGCATAAATAAAAAAGTTTATACTGCATTAAATATATATGCAAGAGATAATATGTATGAAGAAATACAAAATCAAATTAACATATTAAAAGAAGCAAATGTAGATGCCTTTATTATTTCAGATGGTGGAATAGTAGAGATGGCAAGGAACTTAGCCCCAGAAATACCAATACATATAAGCACACAAGCAAATGTTACAAGTTATCATACAAGTAATTTTTGGAAGAAAAATGGAGCAGAGAGAATTATACTTGCAAGAGAATTAAACAAAGAAGAAATAAAACAAATAAAAAACAATACAGATTTAGAAATAGAAACATTTATTCACGGCGCTATATGTTATTCATATTCAGGAAGATGCCATTTGAGTGATTTTTTAGCCTCAAGATGTGGAAATTTAGGAGACTGTGCACAAAGTTGCAGATGGGCATATAATATGTATATAGAAGAAAAAAATAATCCAGGAAATCTTATGCCAGTAGAACAAGATGCAAATGGAACATATATACTTTCTTCAAAAGATTTATGTTTAATAAAAGAAATTCCAGAGATAGTTGAAATGGGAATTGATAGTCTAAAGATTGAAGGTAGATTAAAAACAGAGTATTATTTAGCAACAGTAATAAACGCATATAGAAATGCAATAGATGATTACATAAAAGACCCAGAACATTATGATTATACAAAATATCTAAAAGAACTAGAAAAAACAAAAACAAGAGGACTTACAACATTCTATTTTAACGACAAAAATAATAGAGATTTTCAAGAATATGAAGGAAAACAATATAATCCAGACTATGAATTTGGTGGAAAAATTTTATGCAGGGGCGTATTAAATACGCACGAAAATAACGAAAACTGCTATATAATAGAAATTCGTAATAGATTGCAATTAGGAGATTCTATGGAAGTATTAATTCCAAATGAACTAGAACCTAAAAAATTTGCAATAGAAGAAATGTGGGATGTAGAAACAAAAGAACCTATAACACATGTAAATCCTGGTAAAGAAGGACAAAAGGTTATACTAAAAATACCAGCAGAAGTAAAAGAAGGCTGGATACTTAGAAGAAAAAAATAAATGGAGACTTTTGTAAATGAAAAGAATAAAAATAAAGGACCGTATATTACCAACATATACAAAAGGTGAAGAAATATTTAATATGACATCTCATATTGCTGGAGCAATATTAGGAATTGTTACAACAGTTTTGTGCATTATAAAATCAGCTTCTCATAGTAATGTATACGGAGTGGTTAGTAGCAGTATATATGGTGCAACAATGATAATTTTATATACAATGTCTAGTATATACCATGGATTATCTCCAAGAAAAAGTACAGGTAAAAAAGTACTACAAGTATTAGATCATTGTACAATATTTTTGCTTATTGCAGGTTCATATACTCCAGTGGCATTATGTGCCTTTAGAGAATATGATGCAATGATAGGCTGGACAATGTTTGGAGCAGTTTGGTTTGCAGCAATAATAGGAATAGTATTAAATGCAATTGATTTAGAAAAATATAAAGTGTTTTCTATGATTTGCTATTTAGTAATGGGTTGGGTAGTAATATTTAAAGCAAATTTATTGCCAATTATTCTTGGAACAAATGGAGTAATATTACTAGTAGCAGGAGGAATAGCATATACAATTGGAGCTATATTATATGGTCTTGGAAGAAAACACAAATACATGCATTCAATATTCCATTTGTTTATAGTTTTAGGAAGTTTATTGCATTTCTTTTGTATATTATTTTATGTAGTATAAATGTAAATTAAAGCAATAGAAAAAGAGAAAATACACTCTTTTTGACTATTGCTTTTTTAATAGTTTAAATATATAATTTAATAGTAATTTTAAGAGGAGAAAATCTATGGACGAAAATTTATTAATTCCAAATTTACAAGACGAAACAGAAGAAAAAGCAGAGGTATCTTTAAGACCCAAAGTTTTAAGTGAATATATTGGACAAACCAAAGTAAAAGAAAATATGAAAATATATATAGAGGCAGCAAAAAAGAGAGGAGAGCCATTAGACCATATATTGCTTTATGGACCTCCTGGACTTGGAAAAACTACACTTGCAAGCATTATATCAAACGAAATGAATGCAAATATAAGAATAACATCAGGACCAGCAATAGAAAAACCGGGTGATTTAGCTGCACTTTTAACAAACCTTTCACCAAATGATGTTTTATTTATAGATGAAATTCATAGGCTAAATAGAAGTGTTGAAGAAATACTTTATCCTGCATTGGAAGATTATAATTTAGACATTATAATAGGAAAAGGTCCAAGTGCTAGGTCAATTAGACTAGAGTTACCTAAATTTACTTTAATAGGGGCAACTACTAGAGCAGGTTCACTTACAACACCACTTCGTGATAGATTTGGAATAGTACATAGGTTAGAACTTTATGATGTTAAAGATTTGAACGAAATAGTAACAAGATCTGCAAAGATTTTGGAGGTTAATATAGATAAAGAAGGTTCTTTAGAAATAGCAAAACGTTCAAGAGGAACGCCAAGAATAGCAAATAGGTTATTAAAAAGAGTAAGAGATTATGCAGCAGTTTTAGGTGATGGAAATATAACAAAAGAAATTGCAAAAATAGCATTAGAAAAATTAGAAATAGATGACCTAGGATTAGATAATGTAGATAGGAAAATATTAAAAACAATTATACTAAACTATACTGGAGGACCAGTAGGAATAGAAACTTTAAGTTCAACAATAGGTGAAGAAGTAGAAACAATAGAAGATGTGTATGAACCATATTTAATGCAAATGGGATTTATAGCAAGAACCCCACGTGGAAGAGTTGCAACTCCAAGTGCATATAAACATTTAGGAATAGAAAGAGGAAATTAAATGAAAAAAATATCAGTAGTTATACCAATGTATTATGAGGAAGAAGTAGCAAATGAGTGCTATAACAGAACAAAGGCTGTTTTAAACGGTTTACAAAATTATAATCATGAAATTATATTTGTAAATGATGGTAGTAAAGATAAAACATTATCAATTTTAAAAGAAATTGCAAGCAAAGATAAAAATGTAAAAATAATATCTTTTTCTAGAAATTTTGGACATCAAGCTGCTGTTACAGCTGGATTAAAATATGTAACAGGTGACTGCATTTTAATAATAGATAGTGATATGCAAGATCCACCAGAATTATTAGTAGATATGCTAAAACTTTGGGAAGATGGAAATGAAGTTATATATGCAAAAAGAAAAACAAGAAAAGGCGAATCTAAATTTAAACTTATGACAGCAAAGATGTTTTATAGAATATTAAATGGTTTGTCTGATGTTGAAATACCTAAAGATACTGGAGATTTTAGATTAGTAGATAGAAAAGTTGTAGATGTTATAAATTCTATGCCAGAACACAATAAATTTTTAAGAGGATTATTTAGTTGGGTAGGATTTAAACAAAAACCAATTGAATATGAAAGACAAGAACGCTTTGCAGGAAAAACAAAGTATCCTTTAAAAAAGATGCTAAAACTTGCGTCAGATGGAATAATTAGTTTTTCTACTAAGCCTCTAAAAATAATTGGAGGAATAGGAGTTGCATCAATTTTTGTATCTTTTGTATTACTTGTATATGCAATATTATCATACATATTTAAATGGAATAATTTAGCTTCAGGTTGGACATCTTTAATGGTAGCAATAACATTTTTTGCAGGAGTTCAATTAGTTTCTATTTGGATGATTTCTGAATATATTGCAAGAATTTACGATGATACTAAAAAAAGACCAGAATATATAGTAAATGAAAAAATTAATATAGATGAGGAATAAAAATGAAATTATTATTACATACATGTTGTGCACCTTGTAGTGTGTATTGCATAGATGAGTTAAGAAGCGAAAATATAGAACCTACTGTATATTGGTTTAATCCAAATATTCACCCATATATGGAGTATAAGGCAAGAAGAGACTGCTTAAAAGAATATACAAAAAGTATAGGTGTAAATGCAATATTTGAAGAGAATTATGGATTAAAGGAATTTTGCAAAAATGTAATAGATGATTTACAAAATAGATGTATAAACTATTGTTATAAAGTGCGATTAGAACAAACTGCAAAATATGCAAAAGAAAATGGATATGATAGTTTTTCTACAACTTTACTAGTAAGCCCATATCAAAATCATGAAGCTTTAAAACAAGTAGGAGAAGAGTTAGCAAAAAAATATGGATTAGAATTTGTATATAGAGATTTTAGAGTAGGATTTAGAGAAGGACAAGCAAAAGCAAGAGAGCTTGGGCTATATATGCAAAAATACTGTGGATGCGTGTTTTCAGAGGAAATTAGATATTATTGCCACAATGCCGAAAAGCCAGTATTACCAGAAGGTTTGGAGCTACCAAGAAGAAGGGCTATATGTGTAAAAAGAATAGAAAACAAAGATGACTACATAGATTTACTATTAGATGCAGATCCATCAAAGACAAGTATTTACAAGTATTTGAACGATTCTGATGTTTATGGCTTGCAAGTAGATGAAGAAATAGTTTCTTTGGCAGTAATTTTGCACATTGATAGGAAAACATTAGAATTAAAAAATCTAGTTACCAAAGAAGAACATAGAGGAAAAGGATATGCTAAAAAGTTATTAAAATCTTTATGTGGTAATTATAAACAAAAATATAATAAGATATTAGTAGGAACAACAGAGAATAATATTCCATTCTATGTGAAGCAAGGTTTTGATAAATATGAAAAAACAATAAAGAACTTTTTTATAGATAA
>CAYMXX010000050.1:0-7921 GCA_964394545.1 uncultured Clostridium sp. | reverse complement strand
ATAATGTAATGGGAGTATATCTTCCATATATGATAGTAGATGCTAATGTACATAGTAATTTAATAGGGCAGGGGGAAGTCGAAACAAGAAAATGGACAGAAAAAGAAGGCGATAGCTATAAAACATATTACGACGCTGATCTTTATGATGTTGAAAGAGAATTCGATTTAACAATTGAAGGACTAACAGTTGAATCTAGCAAAGATAAGCTAGAACAAAGTGGAAAGAACAAAACAAATAATATTATAAATTCAATTATGCCATTTGATACAGAAAATTGCGTAAAATGGGATTCAAATTACATTAAAGGCTATACTTCAGAAAAAAGAGATGTAAATATAGAAAGTTTAAAACCTCTAGTAAATGAACAATGCAAAGATATTGCAAGATTTTCTGCAAATGAAACTTTAGGAAAATACGATAGAGGTGTTAGATGGGATAATGAAACATTAGATGTAAAAGGAAGACAATGGAAGTCGGCATATTTACCAGTATGGCTATACAGTTATTTAGAGAAAAAAGGAAATGAAAATTTATTACATTATGTTGCTGTAAATGCAAGAACAAAAGAAACAATGGGAAGTGTTCCAGTACATAAACCTAAATTATTTTTAATTTCTTTTCTTGTAGAAGTATTAGGATTTATTGCAGCATTATTATCGTTCTATAAAATTTTTGATGAAGACTCTTGGTATCCTTGGCTATTTTTATTAAGTGGATTTATATATTACTTTGTTATATATGGCAAATATAGGAATACAGGTGCAAGACATCATCACGAAGTAGAAACAAAAAGTAAAATGAAAAATCTACAAAAGTCAGATAGATTTGTTACGAAAAGAGAAAGACTAGATAGGTCTACTATGGAAGGGGCTAATAATAAGAAAGTATCAGGAACATTAAGAAATAGTAGTTTTATGGATAAAGCAATTAATGATATAAAAAGTAATTTATAAAAGGAGCTTTTAGAATGAAAAAAATGATAATTGGAGTAATTATAGGCATAATTGCTACTATCGCAATTGGAAGCGGTGCGATAAAAATTTATGCTAAATTTTTTATGGTTGTTCCAGACAAAGACGGAATGATAAATGAAAATATTAATGATGAAGTGTTAGAAAGAAATTTGCTAGGAGGAACACAAATTGAATTTGAAGATAATCAAATTCTAGCGATAGGATATGTTACAGATGCTAGTTTAAACAAATTTATAGAAAAAAATTTTGTTACTAAAGAAGTTTTTGAAAGACTAATTACTCTAGATTATAGAAAAGAAGAGAGTAGAATAAATGGAAGCGGAATTACATTTGTATTTATTCCAAAAACTTCAGATGTAGAAATTGAAATTTATGATTGCTATATAACAGAAAATGGAGAGGCAAAAATAGTTGATCAATGGGGAGAAACATTGAATGAAGGTTTTGTTTTACTACAAGAGTATATGGCAGAAACTACAATACCAGAGTTATGTGCTAAAGTTAAATACCATGGAGTAGAAGAAATAATTCCATTAGTATTTAGTGGAGAAGATGGTAAATTAGACTTAACAAAGAACAAAAAAATAGTACAAGATATTTCAGTTTATTAATAGTAAAAACCTAACTGTATTAATGCAGTTAGGTTTTTAAATTTTCAAGATTTGGAACAATCAAACTATTTACTACACAATAAATAGAAAGTTTTGTTAAACTGTTATAACCAGTTTTTTCATAGATAGAAGCTATATGAGATTTTAGTGTTCTTATAGATATTCCAAGCTCTTTAGCAACCTCTTCTCTATCTAGTAATCTACAATATGAAGTTAAAATATTTAATTCAGTATTACTTAAATTAGCTATAATGTTTGGTACATTAGTTTTTACTTTTTCAGTAGGATACATAGAATATCCATCCAAAGTGTTTTTAATAGTCATAACAAGAGAATCTTTACTTATGTTTTTGTAAATAAAACTATCAACATTAATTTTTTTTGCTTCATTTATAAAATTTAAATCAGGTACACCTGTCATAATTACAATTTTAATATTAGGATATTTTTCCTTTATTATTTTAGAATAGGCTAAGCCATTTGAATTATCTTCAGTACAAATATCCATAAGAATTAAATCAGGTTTAAACTTTTCACATAGAGATAAGGAGTTTTTAGCATTACCGTCTGTTGCAACAACATTAAAATTTTCTTCAGAATTTAATGTTTCTGCAATCATATCCCTTAATAGTTTATGGTCGTCTATAATAATTATGTTATACAAAATAAACACCTCACACAATAAATATACAGTTACATTTTAGCATAAATTGTTTAAAAAATAAATAATTTTGATATAAATTCTAGTTTGTATATATTCATACTAAAACATAACATGCAAAAAAATTAAAAAAGTTATAGCTATTTAAGAAAAAATGATATATTATATATGAACATGGAGTGATATCGAAGTGGTCATAACGAGGCTGTCTCGAAAACAGTTAGTCAGCGAAAACTGGCCCGTGGGTTCGAATCCCACTCACTCCGCCATAAAATTAAAACAAAGAAAAAATAGAAGGAGATATAGAGGAATGAAAAAGAAATCTAGAAAAACGTCTATACTTGCAACAACATTAATAGCATTCGTAATTGCTATATCCATTATAATTCCTATGAATAGTAATAAAAATAAAGTAACTCCAATAGAAATTGTAGAAGAAAATAATGGGTTACCTAAAATAGAGAATTTTGAGAATTTTTATAATATAATAAAAAATATAAAAACACAAAATTCATTTTTAAATGAAATAACAATAAATGATTCAGTAGATGAAAGCACTTCTAAAAAAACAGAAAGCAGCACAGATTATTCTACAACTAATGTACAAGTAGAAGGAGTTGACGAAGCAGACATTGTAAAAACAGATGGAGATTATATATACTATATTTCTTCAAAAAAAGTAATAATAGTAAATGCTAAAGATAGTTCAAACTTAAAAATAGAATCTGAATTAGAATATGAAAATTTTTATCCAAATGAATTATATATATATGAGAATAAACTTGTTGTAATAGGAGAAAAGAACAACAATAATTATGAAGAATTGGTTGCAGTAGAAACAATTTACCCAACAGGTAAAAATTCTAGTATTGCAAAAGTATATAATGTAGAAAATAAAAACAAGCCACAACTAGAAAGAGAAATTGAAGTTCAAGGAAATTATCTAACATCTAGAATGATAAATGATAATTTGTATTTTATAACTAACCAATATTTATATTCATTTTTAATTAAAGACAAAGAAATAGGAGAAATAGACGAAAACGAATTCAAGCCAGCATATAGAGATACTGTAATATCAGAAGAAGAAAAATATATTGAATATAGCGATATTTATTATTTTCCAGAAAGTGAAGATACATCATATTTAAGTGTCGTGGGATTTAATGTTAATGATAATAAAAAAGCAAATATAGATACATATTTAGGTGCAGGAACTGAAATTTATTCATCCCAAAACAATCTATATATTACAAGAGTAAAATACGAATACGAAGATACTAAAACCCATGGATATTATAACAATTATGATGTGAACACATATATATATAAATTCAAATTAGAAGATTCAAGAGCAACATATATAAATGCTGGAAGTGTTCCAGGAAAAGTTTTGAATCAATTTTCAATGGACGAAAAAGATGGATATTTTAGAATAGCAACAACAAATTCTAGCAATTGGAATTCGGAAACAAATACAAATAATTTATATGTGTTAAATGAAAATTTAGAAATAGTAGGAAAGATTGAAGATTTAGCAAAAGGAGAAAAAATATATTCAGTTAGATTTATGCAAAACAGGGCATATATGGTAACATTTGTAGAAACAGATCCATTATTTGTAATTGACCTATCAGAGCCTACAAATCCAATAGTTCTCGGAGAATTAAAGATACCAGGATATAGTAAATATTTACATCCATATGACGAAAATCATATAATTGGATTTGGAGAAAAAACAAAAACTAATGAAAATGGTGGAGTTGTAGCAGATGGGATGAAAATGGCACTATTCGACGTAACTAACCCTAATAAGCCACAAGAACTATATTCTGTAGATATAGGAGACCAAGGAACATATTCAGAACTTCTATATAATCATAAAGCACTATTATTTTCAAAAGAGAAAAATATAATAGCTTTTCCGATTAATATAAAAGAAGAGGAAGACGACACAACTAAATTAAAATTTCAAGGTGCAGTAGTATATGGACTAGATTTAGAAAATGGATTTACATTAAAGGGACAAATTGCACATATGCAAATAACAGATGGATATAATAATTATGAACATACTAAACAAGTAGAAAGAATAATATATATAAATGATTCTCTATACACATTATCAGAAAGCCTAATAAAAGCAACTGATATTAACACAATGGAAGAAATAGCAAATATTGAAATAAAATAGAAAAATAAAGTGTAACACAAAATCTTTAATCTGCATATTATACGATATAACATAAAACAAGGAGGTAAAAAAACATGCCAGATGAAAGAAATTGTGGATGTGGATGCAACAACGGAATGTTTGGTGGATGTGGAGGAGATGACTGTTCAATTCTATTCTTTATAATAATCTTCTTACTATTATTCACAAACTGTGGTTGTGGAAACAGAGGATGTTGTAACTAGTACTTAACTAAAATAATAGTCATTCTATTTTTAGAATGGCTATTATTTTAGTATAGGGAAAATGTGCTAAAAAACCACAAAATACCAGCTTATTTTTGCTTAAATTCCTTGACTTGATTTTTTTAATACGATATACTTTAAATGTATAAACTTTGGAATATACGAAAGAGGAGATAAAAAATGCAAAAGTATAATTTGATTCGTAAATTTAATACAAAAATCTTATGTGTTTTAATTCTTTTTGTTCTAATATATATGGCAGTTAGTTTTATGCCACAAACATTAAACATATCTTATGGAGCAACATATACATACAATAAAAATTCAAATGATTTACCATCAGATTTTGAACAAAAATATCCAGGCTATATTTCACTTGTACAAGCACTTGCACAAGCACATCCAAACTGGACATTTAAACTATACGAAACAGGATTAACATGGGAAGCAACAATAAATAGTGAATATCAAGATCACGCAAGTTCAATAAAAAATGTTGTACCAAGCAGTTATTCAGATGAATGGATATGCTCAATATGTGGAAGAGAAGAACAAGATACAGGTAGATGGTATTGTGCTTCAAGACAAGCTATAGAACATATAATGGACCCAAGAAATTCTTTAAATGATGCAAATTTATTTCAATATTTGCAATTATCAAATGATAAAAGTATAACAAAAGAGCAAGTAGCACAAATGGCAAGCAAAATATCATATTTAAATAATCAAGATATTATAGATGCAATATATGAAGTAGCAAATGACCCAGACTATAACATAAATCCATTTTACATTATAGGAAAGATATTGCAAGAACAAGGTTCAGGAGCATCTGCATTATGTTCTGGACAAGGATATAAAGGACAATATGTTGGATATTATAACTTGTTTAATGTAGGAGCATCAGGAAAAGGTGAAGAAACAGTAATATTAAATGGACTAGCTTATGCACAAAAAGAAGGTTGGGATACGCCTAAAAAAGCAATAATGGGTGGAATTGGATTAGTAAAAAGATATATTAATAGAGGACAAGACACATTATATTATCAAAAATTTAATGTAACATATAAACCATACTATGCAAATCAATATGCACAAAATTTACTAGATGCACAAAGTATAGGATCAATACTAAAAGGATATTATAAAGATGCAGGTCTATTAGATAGTAATTTTACATTTGTAATTCCTTTATATATAGCTATGCCAACAAATCCATGTAAAAGTCCATCAATAAGTAGTACAGAAACAGGAGAATTAGCATATATAAATGCAAATGGAGGACTAAAACTTAAAGATGAACCAAATGGAAATTCTATTGCAATAATAGATGAAGGAACACAAGTACTTATAACTCAAAGAGCAACTTCAAAAGTAGGTTCATATTATTGGGATAAAGTTTCAACACCAAGAGGTACAGGTTATATGGCAAGAGAAGCTAGTGACGGTTCTAAAACATATTTAGTTGTAATAGGGTCAAATAAAAATGACAATATAGCAGAACCAAACAGTGACAATCAAATAATAACAGAACCAGGAGCAACTGTTGATTCAATAAAGAAAAAATATAGTAATGCAGTAATTATAGATAAAGATGGAAACGAAATAACAGGTGATACACTAGTAGGAACAGGAGCAAAAATAAAAATTGATGGAGTAGAAAAATATACAATAGTAAAACTGGGAGATGCTAGTGGAGACGGAAAAATAAGCCCAGCAGATTATGTTAGAGTAAAAAATCAAATAATGGGAACAATGCAAATGGATAGTATTACAGAAAAAGCAGCAGATGTAAATCGTGATGGGAAAATAAGTCCAGCAGATTATGTTCAAATAAAAAATCATATAATGAATACAAAGAATATTTCAATTTAAAAATGTAGAGGAGAATTTTAATGAAAAAAAACATTTTAAATAAAATATCATTAATGTTATTACTAGTAGTAGCTATACTTTTAATATTTTCAATTAAATCATATGCAGCTACTAGCATAAGTATAAGTACATCAAAAGCATCAGTATCACCCGGAGAGAGCTTTACAGTAACAGTTTCTGTAAAAGGAGCTGGACCAGTAAGTGCCACAGTAAGTAATGGATCTGGAAGCAAAACAGATTTTTTAGATAATAATTCTTTTTCTTTTACATGTACAGCAGGTTCATCTGGAAATGTAACAATATATGCTTCAGGAACATTAGGTGATTATGATACAGGAGAAGACACAAGTAGATCAGCTTCAAAAACAGTAAGCATTGTTAAACCAAGTTCAAATACAGGTGGCTCAACAGGAGGTTCAAACAGTGGAGGTTCATCTAGTGGAGGGACTACAATAAAAAAACCAACAACTAACAATACTACAACAACAAAACCAGCAGAAAATAAAGAAGAAAAAAAATCAACAGATAGTTCACTATCAGCATTAATAGTAGAAGAAGGAACAATAACACCAGAATTTAATAAAGACGTAAAAGAATATGCAATAACAGTACCAAATGAAATAACAAAAATAAATATAACAGCAACTCCAACAGATTCAAAAGCAACAGTTTCAATAACAGAATACGAAGAATTACAAGAAGGAGAAAATACAATTACAATATCAGTAACAGCAGAAGACGGAACAACAAAATCAGACTATATAATAAAAGTTACAAGGCAAAGAAAAGAACTTGCATTAGAAAAGCTACTTATAAAGTATACAAATCAAAATGGAGAAGTAGTAGAACTTCCATTAGCACCAGAATTTATATCTAACATATATGAATATTCAATAGGAACTTTGGAATATTGGGTAAAAAGCTTAGATATAGAAGCACTAGCTAATATAGAAGGCGCAACAATAGAAATAGAGGGTGCAGATTCATTGCACGAAGGCGAAAACATAATTACAATAACAATAAAAAATAAAATTACCATAGAGCCTCAAGGAGAAGGTGCAGAACCAACAGAACAAGAAGAAACAAAAACATATACAATAAAATTTAACAGAGATGCAGAACCAACAATAATAGGAAAACTATCAAATTGGTTTAATGGAATTTTTGGCGGAGTATCTACATGGTATACAGATAATCAAGAAAAAGTAATATTTGGAGCTTTAATGCTTTGCATAGTTTCATTAATAGGATTATCTATATATATAATAGTAGATTATAAAAAATATCAAGAATTATTAATAAAAATAGGAAAACTTAACAGCCTAAATAATAATGAAATAGAAGCAACAATAGAGAACAAAAAAACAGAAAATATTGAA
>CAYMXX010000049.1:0-7956 GCA_964394545.1 uncultured Clostridium sp. | reverse complement strand
CACACAGCAACAATAATGAAAGACGAAGATGGAAGTAAAAGAAAAATTACTAAAAGAAAAGACCCAGAGGCAGCAGTAAGTTATTATCACGAAGAAGGAATACCAGCAGATTCAGTTGTAGAATATTTATTGAACATTGCAAATTCTACATTTGAACCATGGAGAAGAGCAAACCCAAATAAGGCAGTAGAAGAATTCGACTTACAATTAAATAAAATGAGTGTAAGTGGAGCTGTTTTTGATATGGTAAAATTATTAGATGTTTCTAAAAATGTAATATCAAAATATACAGCAGAAAAAATATATGAAGAAACATTAAAATGGGCAGAAAAATATGACCAAGAATTTGCAAAATTGCTAAAACAAAACAAAGAATACTCTATAAAAGTTTTAAATATAGAAAGAGGAAAAGCAAAACCAAGAAAAGATATAGCAAAATGGTCAGATGTAAAAAGTACAATAGAATATATGTATAACAATATTTTTGAAGAAATGAATAATTACGAATTCCAAAAAATAGATAGCAAAGAAGAAATAAAAGACATATTAAATGCATACCTAGAAAAACATTTTAATATATCAGACGATAAAGAAACATGGTTTAACAAAATGAAAGATTTAGCAGAAGAAAAAGGTTATGCAAGAGAAGTAAAAGAATATAAACAAAATCCAGATAACTATAAAGGACATGTAGGAGACATAAGCACAGTAATAAGAGTAGCGCTAACAACAAAACACAATACACCAGATTTATACGAAATAATGCAAGTATTAGGAAAAGAAACAGTAGAAAATAGATTAAATAAATATATTAATAGTTAGAAAAATTATAGTTTGTAAGAGAGATGTGAGAGGTGCGAGATGGGATGTTGG
Source organism: uncultured Clostridium sp. (assembly GCA_964394545.1). Lineage (GTDB taxonomy): Bacteria > Bacillota > Clostridia > TANB77 > CAG-508 > CAG-452. The sequence goes on along the minus strand of CAYMXX010000049.1, from coordinate 7,083 downwards.
ATTAAATTTGTTTGTCTAAAATTATTGCAGATGTTGTAGGGGTCGACGACTCTGTCGACCCACAACCCGTTAGGAATACCCAAAATTATAATTCAAGAAATTTTTGCGATGCATTCGGGCGGACAGGGTCGTCCGCCCCTACAGATATTTGTAATAAATTTTCCAAATGCCGAAATCTCTCCTACAAACTACAATTTATTTAAGAGAGGGACAAGCTATGGAATACAAAATAGGTGATATTGTAGAATTAAAAAAACAGCATCCATGTGGAAGTAAAATTTGGGAAATAACAAGAGTAGGTGTAGACTTTAAATTTAAATGTATGCGGATGTGAACATGTAATTATAGTAGAAAGACCAAAAGCATTAAAAATGATAAAAAGAAAATGTACGGAGGATTAAATGTCTAAAAGAAATATATGTTCAAAAATTGGAAATATTATTTTTACAATAGTAGCTTTACTAATATTATTTAAACTATATGATGTATATAAAATGTACTACTTTAATGGATTTGTAAAAGGAGAACAAATATCAGGGCTAACAGAGTTTACAAGAGACAATGAAGTAAAAAGTTCATATGATTATAGTTATAAAATGGAATCAAAAGATTTTAATGATGCTATATTTTTTAAAACAGTAAGTTTAAAAAAGAATACTCCATATAAATTAACATGTATGGTAAAAACGGAAAACGTAGAAAATGAAAGCCGGTAAAAATAATGGAGGAGCACATATTTCAATAGTAGAATCAGTAGAAAGTTCAAAAAGTATTACTGGAACAAACGATTGGCAAGAATTAGAATTTACGTTTGACTCAAAAAATAGAGAAACAATAGAAATTGGTTTTAGGCTAGGTGGAAATGAAACAAACAGCAAAGGAACTGTATGGTTTTCAGATTTCAAATTAGAAGAAGGAATAAAAAGTGAATCTAATAATTGGAATGTTGCATGTTTTATAATGAAAAATGTAGATACAAAGTTAGATAATGGTCAGCAATTAAAATTAAATATGGAACTAAAAGATATAGAAAGTATAAAAAATAACATGCAAAGATTTGCATCTTCTTGCAAAAATTTATCAAACGGAAAAATGACAGCACAATACGATATTTACGAAATAGAAGAACCAATAAAAACAATAACATATTCAGAGGAATATGGATATTATGTGGACTCTTCAGATGTAGAAAATATAATAACTCCATATTTAGAAAAGGATGAATATGATTATATGTTTGTGGCTGTAAGATTAGGAGATTTAGATAAAAACATAGAAATACCAATATATGACTGGATAGGATTACGGAGGAATGGATTTGCATGGAGTAGGATATTCAAATATAAGATTACCAAATAATCAAAACAGCTATATATACACATATGATACAAGAATAAATACATTTCCAGAAGAAGTCTTTATACACGAATTTTTACATTCATTAGAAAGAATTTCACAAGAATATGAATACGATATACCAGAATTACATGATTACAAAAAATATGGATACGAAGAAGAAAATTTAACAGGGTTAAAACAATGGTATAGAGATTATATGAGATGTGATATTGTTACAGCAGAAAACAAAAAAATAGGATTAAATCAAGACGTATATACATTAAAACCAGCGCAAAAAAGTAATTTTAAATATAGCGTTGAAAAAGATTTTTCAAAAGAACCACAAAACGTAATAGAAGAAATGAAAAATTTATTAGAAAATATATTAAATATGTTTGGAAAAAAGCAAATTACAGTACAAAATTAATTATAAAAGAAAGGAACAACAATGCAAGTATCAGATTTTAATTACAATTTACCAGAAGAATTAATAGCACAAACACCAATAGAAAAAAGAGACGAATCAAGACTTATGGTATTAGATAGAAATAAAAAGACAATTGAACACAAAATATTTAAAGATATTATAGATTATTTAAAACCAGGAGACGTATTAGTTAGAAACAATACAAAAGTAATACCTGCAAGAATCTATGGAAAAAAAGAAACAGGAGCAAATGTTGAATTTTTATTATTAAATAATATAGAAGGAGATATTTGGGAAAGTATAGTAAGACCAGGAAATAAGCTTCATGTAGGAACAAAAGTTATATTTGGAGATGGAATATTAAAAGCAGAAATATTAGAAATTATGCCAGGTGGAACTAGAAAAGTAAAATTTGAATATAATGGAATTTTTAATGAGATATTAGACCAAATCGGTCTAATGCCATTGCCACCATATATACATGAAGAACTAAAAGAAAAAGATAGATATCAAACAGTATATGCAAAATATCAAGGGTCTGCAGCTGCACCAACAGCAGGACTTCATTTTACAGATGACCTTTTAAGTAAATTAGAACAAAAGGGAATTATTATTGCAAATGTAACACTTCATGTTGGAATAGGAACATTTAGACCAGTAAAAGAAGATACTGTAGAAGCACACAAAATGCATTCAGAACATTTTTATATAAAACAAGAAGATGTAGAAAAAATAAATAAAGCAAAAGAAGAAGGAAGAAGAGTAATTGCAGTAGGAACAACCTCTTGCAGAGTTTTAGAATCAATTGCAGACGAAAAAACTGGAAAAGTAAAACAAATAGAAGACGATACAGAAATATTTATTTACCCAGGATATAAATTTAAATGTATAGATGGATTAATTACTAATTTCCATTTACCACAATCAACATTATTAATGCTTGTTTCTGCATTAGCAGAAAAAGACTTTATTATGGAAGCATACAATGAAGCAGTAAAAGAAAAATATAGATTCTTTAGTTTCGGAGATGCAATGTTTATTATATAAGAAGGAGACAAAAATGAAACCAGCAATAACATATGAATTATTACATGAAGATAAAAATTCAGGTGCAAGAAGAGGAATAGTACATACTCCACATGGAGATATCGAAACTCCAATATTTATGCCAGTTGGAACACAAGCAACTGTAAAATCTATGACACCAGAAGAACTAAAAGAAGAAGTAAAAGCACAAATAATTTTATCAAATACATATCATTTATATTTAAGACCAGGACATGAGCTTGTAAAAGAAGCGGGTGGACTACATAATTTTATGAAATGGGATAGACCTATTTTAACAGACTGTGGAGGATTTCAAGTTTTTAGTTTAAGTGATTTAAGAACAATATCAGAAGACGGAGTAGAATTTAAATCTCATTTAGATGGAAGTAAACACTTCTTTTCACCAGAAAAAGTAATGGAAATAGAAGAGGCTCTAGGAGCAGATATAATAATGTCATTTGACGAATGTTGTCCATATCCATCTACATATGAATATACAAAAAATTCTATGGAAAGAACTACAAGATGGGCTGTTCGTTGTAAAGAAGCACATAAAAATATAGACAAGCAAGGATTATTTGGAATAATTCAAGGTGGATTTTATGAAGATTTAAGAAAAAAATCAGCAGAAGATTTAGTAGCTCTAGACTTTCCAGGATATGCAATAGGAGGAATAAGTGTAGGAGAACCAAAAGAAGAATTTTTAAAAATTCTAAAATATACAACACCACTTATGCCAAAAGATAAGCCAAGATATTTAATGGGAGTAGGAACACCAGATTATCTAATAGAAGCAGCACTTGCTGGAATTGATATGTGTGACTGTGTACTTCCAACAAGAATTGCAAGAAACGGAACAGCCATGACATGGAATGGAAAAGTAGTAGTAAGAAATGCTACATACGAAAGAGATTGGGGTCCAGTAGATAAAGAATGCGACTGTTATACTTGTAAAAATTACAGCAGAGCATATATAAGACACTTAATAAAAGCAAATGAAATATTAGGAGTAAGATTATTGTCAATTCACAATTTAAGATTCTTGACTAAACTTATGGAAAGAGTTAGAATAGAAATAGAGAACGATAATTTATTAAACTTTAAAGACGAATTTTATAAAAAATATGGTTATACAAAAGAATAGGAGGAAATATAAATGGATTTATTAGGACAAGAGTATAATAAACCAAAAACAGAATCAAAAGGAAAAAAAGTAGTACGAAATTTATTAATAATATCAGTAATATTACTTGTTATATTAATTGTGTTAATATTTTTCTTAAAAACAAATCAACCACAAAAAGAAACTTTATATGTAGATAATGAAAGTAAAACTTTAATACAAGGATTAATTATAGATGATACAAATACAGGAAAACAATATGTATCATTAAAAGATGTAGCACCATTAATAGGATATGAATATCAAAATGGAGAATACCTACAATATGAAGAAAATAAAACAAAATGCTATTTAGAAAGTAATAATCAAATTATAGGATTTGAATTGGGAGAAAATAAAATATATAAAACAGAACCAAATTCTGATATAGACTTTGCATATTATCAAATAAAAAATCCTATAATTCAAAGTAACGAAAAATTATATATTGCATTAGAAGATTTTAATACTACATGTAATGTAATGATAACATATTCAGCAGAAAAAAAACAAACAGCTATTTATACAACAGAATATTTAGCAGAAACTTATGAAAAACAATTATTAGAACAAGGAACATATAAATCAGTAAATAAAAGCTTTGATAATCAAAAAGCAATAATATATGATATATTAATTGTTGCAAAATCAGAAGAAAAAGAAAGTGATATTAAATATGGAGTAATAACTACTAAAGGACAACAAATTATAACTCCAAAATATAAAGAAATTACATATAACGAATATACAGGAAACTTTATAGTAGTAGCAAGCAATGGAAAATACGGAGTAATTTCAAAAGATGGACAAGAAGTTATTGTAGAAGTAAAATATGATTCAGTAAGAATTATAAATTATGATCCATTATTATATGAAGTAAAATTAAATAATAAATATGGAATAATAAATGAAAAAGGAAATATAATTGCAAATACAGAATATGATAAACTAGGATACGCAGGAGATAAAACAAAAGAGCAAAATGGAGTATTAATTATAAAAGATGTATTTGAAAATAAAGACGGTATAGTAGTTTGCAAAAACAATAAATATGGAATTTTAAATTTAGAAAATGGTAGAGAAATAACTCCAGTTGATAGCGAAATAACAAAAATTTATTCAAAAATAGATAATACAGGAAACGAAGAATACTATGTAGAACTTTCAAACCAAGAAGTACTATTATCTAGATATGTAGAATATGTAAATACAATATCTGTAAACATACCACAAAACAATCAAGAAGAACAAACTAGTGAAGAAAATAACCAATAGAAAAAAATGATGAATAACAAAGAAGCTATACAAAAAAGTACAGCTTCTTTTGTTACATATTTTGCTCGCCAGGAATAAAGTAATCAATAACACCATAAATTAATGCACCAATTATTGCAGCAACCCAAGAAATAGAATAACCTGCAACAAAATATTGAGTGACATATAATATTACAACAGACAAAACAAAACCAACAAATCCTTTTCCAAAAGGACTAGAATGAATACCAGTAAATTTTGTAATTAAGTAATCTAATACAGTAAGCACAACAGCAGCAACTGCCAAAGCCCAAAAACTATTAATTTGAAATCCAGGTGTAAAGAATGCTGTAATACCAAGCACAACAGCAGCAGCTATCAAACGGCCAATAATTTGCCAAGCAGTACTTGTACCATTTGAAGTTTGTGTATTTACATTATTGTTATTTTCTGCCATAAAAAAACCTCCTAACATAAATATATATCTAATATTATTTACAATAAAAAAATAAATATACAAAAAAATAAGTATAAGAATAATTTTAGTATTTTTGTAAAAAATAAATTTGTAAAAATTACAATTTGAAAGGATAATAATGATAAATATATTTGTAAGAGTTTTAATAATATATATGTTAGTTCTAATAATAATGAGGCTTATGGGTAAAAGAGAACTAGGTCAAATGCAACCATTTGAATTAGTAATAGCAATAATGATTGCAGATTTAGCATCTGTTCCAATGGCAGATACAGGTATACCAATAACAAATGGAATAATACCAATATTAGCTTTACTATTAATACAGCTAATAATATCACTTATAAATTTAAAAAGTATAAATGGAAGAAAAATAATTTGTGGGGTTCCTGCCATATTAATTTATAGAGGAAAAATAGACGAAAAAGTAATGAAAAAAGAAAAATTCACTGTAAACGAATTACAAGAAAGATTAAGACAAAACAATATTTTCAATATAGGAGATGTAGAATATGCAATATTAGAAACAAGTGGGCAAGTTACAGTAATACAAAAACCAGAAAAAAGAAATACAATTCCAGAGGATTTTGGAATACTTCCAGAATATGAAGGAATACCATATGATTTAGTAGTAGATGGTAAAGTAATGTATGAAAATTTAAAAGCAATAGGAAAAGATTATATTTGGTTAAAAAAACAAGTAGAAAAATTTAAAATAAAACCAGAGCAGGCACTTGTAGTAACATTTGATGGAAAAGGTCAAATATTTTGCCAAGCAAAAGAGGAGAAAAGATGAAAGAAATAATAATTATTATAACTATTTTAATTATAATATTTACAGGTTCAATACTTATTCAAAATTATTTAAATAAATCAAGTGATTTGCTTGTAGCGGAGTTAGATGATATAAAAAGAAGTATTGAAAATAATGAATTGAAAAATGAAGAATTAATTAAAAAAACAGAAGAAATATATAAAAAATGGGAGAAAACAAATGAAAAATGGTCAGTAATAATATTACATGACGAAATAGACTTAATAGAAACATCATTAATAAAAATGAAAACAGAAATAAAAAGTGGAGAAATAGGAGATGCAATGGCAGAAATAGAAACATCAATATTTTTACTAAATCACATAAAAGAAAAAGAAAAAACAAGTTTAAAAAACATATTTTAACTATTGACATTACTAAAAACAACATATAAAATAACCAATGTAGGGGTCGGCGTCCTCGACGACCCAAACTACAAAGAAATTACTAAAACAAAAGGAGAAACACAAATGATAAAACATGTAACCGTTGGGGCTGTAACACACACACACACACACACAAGGTAATTTAATAGAGGATAAAAAAATAAATATATACGCTAT
>CAYMXX010000048.1:0-7978 GCA_964394545.1 uncultured Clostridium sp. | reverse complement strand
TTGAAGGAAGAAGTGGAAGACCAAGATTAAAACCACCATTTCCAGCAAATTGTGGTCTATGGCAAAAACCAACATTAATAAATAATGTTGAAACATATGCAAATATAACAAAAATAATATTAAATGGAGCAAAATGGTATAGCTCAATTGGAACAGAAAAATCTAAAGGAACAAAAGTATTTGCTTTAGGTGGAAATGTTGTAAATGTAGGCTTAGTAGAAGTGCCAATGGGAACAACTTTAAGAGAAATAGTATTTGATATAGGTGGAGGGATCCCAGGAGGACATGAATTTAAAGCTGCACAAACAGGAGGACCTTCAGGAGGTTGTATACCAGCAGAACATTTAGACACACCAATAGATTATGAATCACTTGCACAAATAGGCTCAATGATGGGGTCTGGTGGACTAATTGTAATGGACAACACAAAGTGTATGGTAAACCTTGCAAAATTCTATTTAGGATTTACTGTAGATGAATCTTGTGGAAAATGTACACCTTGTAGAATTGGAACAAAAAGAATGCTTGAAATTCTGGAAAGAATTACAGAAGGAAATGGAGAAATAGAAGATTTAGAAAAGCTAGAACGACTTGCAAAAACAATACAAAAAGCTTCTGTATGTGGACTTGGTCAAACAGCTCCAAATCCAGTACTTAGCACAATGAAATATTTTAGAGATGAATACATAGCACATATAAGAGATAAAAAATGCCCAGCAAAAGAATGTAAAGCATTAAGGTCAATAGAAATAGACCCAGAAAAATGTAGAGGTTGTGGAATTTGCAAGAAGAATTGCCCAGTAAATGCAATAACAGGAGAAGTAAAAAAGCCACATAAAATAGACGAAGACATTTGCATAAAATGTGGTACATGTATTAGTAAGTGCCCATTTAAAGCTATATCCTAAGCAAATGAAAAACACTTTTGATTTGCTTTAAGAATTAATGTGTAAGGGCAGACGACTCTGTCTGCCCGAAAGTTGAAAGGAGAATATCAATATGCAAGATATGATTAACCTAAAAATAGATGGCATAGATGTAGAAGTGCCAAAAGGTACAACAATATTAGAAGCAGCAAAAAAAGCAAATATAAATATTCCAACCTTGTGCTTTCTAAAAGAAATAAATGAAATAGGAGATTGCAGAATTTGTATAGTAGAAGTTGAACGGAAGAAAGGGATTTGCAACCTCTTGTATTCAAAAAGTAGAAGAAGGAATGGTAGTACATACACATTCTAAACAAATTATGGAAGCAAGAAAAGTAATACTAGATTTAATACTATCAAACCATCAAAGAGATTGTTTAACATGTACAAGAAATGGAAATTGCGAATTGCAAACATTAGCAATGCAATTTAATGTAATGAATGTAGAATATGAAGGAGAAAAATCAGTTCATAAAATAGATGATTTATCACCTTCAATTGTAAGAGATTTTAATAAATGTATACTTTGTAGAAGATGTATATCAACGTGTAAAAAAGTTCAAAAAATAGGAGCAATAGACTGTGTAAATAGAGGATTTGAATCTTGTGTATCAACAGTTGGAGACCATAGCTTAAATGATGTTAATTGTACATTTTGTGGGCAATGTATTACAGCTTGCCCAGTTGGAGCACTTCGAGAAAAAGATAGCACAGATTTAGTATGGGAAAAATTAAAAGATGAAGATACATTTGTTGTAGTACAAACAGCTCCGGCAGTAAGAGCTGCACTTGGAGAAGAGTTTGGAATGAAAATAGGAACAAATGTAACAGGCAAAATGGTAACATCACTTAAAAAATTAGGATTTAAAAAAGTATTTGATACAAACACAGGTGCAGATTTAACAATTATGGAAGAAGCAAATGAATTTATACAAAGATTTACGCAAGGTGGAACATTGCCTATGATTACTTCTTGTAGTCCAGGTTGGGTAAAATATATAGAAATGAATTATCCAGAACTGTTAGATCATTTATCAAGCTGTAAATCACCACATGAAATGTTTGGAGCAATATTAAAATCATATTATGCAAAAAAAGCTGGAATAGATCCAAAGAAAATGTTTGTAGTATCTGTAATGCCATGTATTGCTAAAAAATTCGAAAGACAAAGAGAAGAAATGCAAAATAATGAATTAGACAATGTGGATGCAGTACTTACAACACGTGAACTTGCAAGAATGATAAAACAAGCAAATATAGATTTTGTAGAACTGGAAGATAGTACATTCGATGACCCGATGGGAGAGGCTAGCCGGAGCTGGTGCAATATTTGGAACAACAGGTGGAGTAATGGAAGCGGCATTACGTACAGCATATGAAACAATAACAGGAGAAGAACTAAAAAAATTAGACTTTGACTCTGTAAGAGGAGAAGAAGGAATAAAAAAAGCAAGTGTAAAAATTGGAGATAAAGAAGTAAAAGTTGCAGTAGCACATGGACTTGCAAATGCACAAAAAATAATGGAAGAAATAAAATCTGGCAAAGCAGATTATCAGTTTGTAGAAATAATGGCATGTCCAGGAGGATGTGTAATGGGTGGAGGTCAGCCAATAAAAACATCAAAACAAAGAAGTGAATATGATATACGAAAATTAAGAGCAGATTGCTTATATAGCATAGATGAAAAAAGCACAATAAGAAAATCACACGAAAATCCAGTAATTAAAAAGCTATATGAAGAATTTTTAGAAGAACCAGGAAGCCACAAAGCACACGAATTATTACACACAACATACCATAAAAGAGAAAAATATAATATTATTTAAGTTTTGATATTTTATAAAATTATTTATGAAAAAAAGTATATATTTCAAAGTGAGTTCGACCTGTTGCATTTAAATTTTTCTCTAAATTAGAGTGTGTATCTTTAATTTGAATATTTAGTATCTTAAACGCCTTGAAGAACGGAACCTTTTAAATATATACTTTTTTTCAAATTATCTATAAAAAATACTAAAGTTTAAAATAATGTTAAACAATAAATGCATAAATTAAATATGCAAAAGAAAGGCTGTGATTTTATGAATAATTTATGCATTTATTAATAAAAAAATAATATAAATAGTAATATGATAAAAGTATACAAATTAAAGAAAATAATAATAGTAATGCTAGTAATAATTTTAATTACTGCTTTAATTTTAATATTAAAAAATAATATAAATTACAAAAGTGTGCAAACTTCTAACAATAATACTAGTATATATAAAATATTAGTTGATGTAGAAGACTCAAAACTATACCTATTTGAAAATAATGAGCTAAAAAAAGAGTATAAATGCTCTGGAGGAAAATGGTCAACACCATCTCCAATAGGAACGTGGACAATAATATCAAAAGCAAAATGGGGAGAAGGTTTTGGTGGAAGCTGGATTGGACTAAACGTTCCTTGGGGTAACTTTGGAATACATGGGACTTTAGACTCAAGTTCAGTTGGGTGGGCAAGCTCTCATGGATGCATAAGAATGAACAATAATGAAGTTGCAGAACTATATAAAATATTACCAATTGGAACAAAAGTTACTATAGTAGATGGAGTATATGGAGTATTTGGAAAAGGATTTAGAGATTTAAGGTCTGGTATGTATGGAGCAGATGTAATGCAAATCCAAAAAAAATTAAAAGAGTTAGGATTTTTTACTCGGAAATGCAAATGGTAAATTTGGAGCAGAAACAGAAAAAGCAGTGCAAAAATATTGCAAAGCAAATGGGTTATATGTAAGAAAAGTAATAGATAAAGAATTACAAAAACATATGGGGTTTTATTTAATAGATTAAAAACTGTCAAAAAAACAATTGACAGTTTTTACCTTTTGATATATAATGTTAAACAATAAATGCATAAATTAAATATGCAAAAGAAAGGCTGTGATTTTATGACATATGTAGAAGAAAATACTAGAAAATTAGAGGAACTAAAGAAATTACCTTACGAAGAATTGTGCAGAATGGAAAAAGAGATATTAAATGATCCAATTTCAACAAGAGCAGATATAGTAAATATATGCTTTGCTTGTGGTGAAAAAGCAATCGAATTAGGATTAACTTGTACACTAGATGAAGTAGAGAGAGAGTTTAATATTGGCAAATATAAAATTAAGACTAGAGGCTAAAGAAGATTTAAAACAAATAAGAGAATATATTTCAAAAGATTCTATATATTATGCAAATAAGACAATAAATGAAATAATTAATAAAACAGAATACTTACTAATGTTTCCATATATGGGAAGAAAAATACCAGAATTTAATAATGAAAACTATAGAGAACTAATATACAAGTCATATAGAATTTTATATAAGGTTAATTCTAATATTTATATCTTAAAAATTTTTCATCATTCTAGAGACTTTTTAAATTCAATCAATATTATCGATAATTAATTTTCAAAACAAAAAACTATAATATAATTTATGCATTTATTTATTAAAAAAATTTTACAAATTGTTGACAAACCACATTTTTATATGATATTATAATAAAGCACATATTTTGTAAATTAGAATATGTAGCTCTTATAGTATTAAGGGTGATTAAAATAAGCAATAAAAGTAGTATAATTAGATAAATTTAAAAAAGTGTAGGGACGTAAAGGTTACAAGCGTCCATAGAGTAAGAAAATAAAAAAATCTCCTACACTTTTTTGTATTGCTCAAAAAATTAAACAAAGAGGAATTAAGTATTTAGTCAATGTAATAAAAATCAAAATCGATTTAGGGCAGTAAGGTTTTGAGGACTATAATATACTAATATTTAAGAGGGACTTTGTTTAATAAAAGGTTAGAAATTTATTTCTACATAAATATATCTGCTCAAACAAATTTATGAGATACATCTCAATAGAACAAGGGAGTTGATTTATTTTGTTAAAAGACTTAAATTATGAAAAGACAACAAGAAAAACATTTGCAAAAATTGGCGATTTTATCGAAATGCCAAATCTTATTGAAGTCCAAAAAGATTCTTATGACTGGTTTGTAAAAGAAGGATTAGGAGAAGTATTAAAAGATATTTCACCAATCGTGGATTACTCTGGAAATTTAGTTCTTGAATTTTTCGATTATTATATGGAAGAAAAAACTAAATATTCTTTAGAAGAAGCTAAAGAAAGAGATGCAACTTACTCTACAAGATTACATGTAAAAGTAAGACTTATTAATCGTGAAACTGGAGAAATAAAAGAACAAGAAATTTATTTAGGGGATTTCCCATTAATGACAGATAGTGGTACATTCGTAATAAATGGTGCAGAAAGAGTTGTAGTAAGCCAATTAGTACGTTCACCAGGATGTTATTATGAATCAGATTATGATAAAGCTGGTAAAAAATTGTACAAGTCTACTGTTATGCCAATTAGAGGAGCATGGCTAGAATACGAAACAGACAGTAACGATGTATTTTATGTAAGAATAGATAGAACAAGAAAATTACCTGTAACAGTTCTTTTAAGAGCAATTGGATTAGTTACAGATGACCAAATTGTTGAATTATTCGGAGAAGACGAAAAAATACTTGCTACTATTGCAAAAGATACAGTAAAAACAAGTGAAGAAGCAATTGTAGAAATATACAAAAAATTAAGACCAGGCGAACTTCCAACAGTTGATGCTGCTAGAAACCTATTTAACAATATGTTCTTTGATCCAAGAAGATATGATTTAGCAAAAGTAGGAAGATATAAATTTAATAAAAAATTAAATTTAGCATCAAGAATTGCTGGTCAAGTTGCATACAATGATATATTAAATAATGAAACAGGAGAAATCCTAGTAGAAAAAGATACAGTTATATCTAAAGAAGTTGCTAAAGAAATTCAAAATTCAGGAATAAATATTGTTGATGTAAAAGTAAATGATAAAAAAGTAAGAATAATAGGAAATGGAACAGTAGATATTCATGAATATGTTGACACAGAAAAATTAGGAATAAAAATTAAAGAATTAGTAAACTATGAAGTATTAAAAAATATTTTAGACAACACAGAAGAAAAAGACTTAAAGAAAATAATCGAGGAAAGAGAAGAAGAATTAATACCAAAACATATTGTAACAGAAGATATGATTTCATCAATAAATTACTTATTAAATTTACAATATGATTTAGGAAAAGTTGACGATATAGATCATTTAGGAAACAGACGTATAAGATGTGTAGGTGAATTACTACAAAATCAATTTAGAATTGGTCTTACAAGACTTGAAAGAGTTGTTCGTGAAAGAATGACAATACAAGACTTAGATGTTATAACACCACAAACATTAATAAACACAAAACCAATAACATCATCAATAAGAGAATTCTTTGGAAGTTCACAATTATCACAATTTATGGATCAAACAAACCCATTATCAGAACTAACGCATAAAAGAAGAATTTCTGCATTAGGACCTGGAGGACTTTCAAGAGAAAGAGCTGGATTCGAAGTTCGTGACGTTCACTATACACACTATGGAAGACTTTGCCCAATAGAATCTCCAGAAGGACCAAACATTGGATTAATATCTGCACTTTCAACATTTGCAGTAATAAATGAATATGGATTTGTAGAAACACCATATAGAAAAATAGATCCAAAAACACATAAAGTAACAGACGAAGTAGTATATATGACAGCAGACGAAGAAGATGACTGCGTTATAGCACAAGCAACAGAGCCAATGACAAAAGATGGTAAATTTAAAAACAAGATGATAAGAGTAAGATACTTAGACGAAGTTACAGAAGTAGAGCCAGACAAAGTAGATTATATAGACGTATCACCAAAACAATTAGTATCAGTTGGTGCAGCTATGATACCATTCTTAGAGCATGACGATGCTAACCGTGCATTAATGGGTGCAAACATGCAACGTCAAGCAGTTCCTCTAATGATTACAGATTCACCAATAGTTGGAACAGGTATAGAATACAAGGCAGCAAAAGATTCAGGAATAACAGTGCTTGCAAAAAATGATGGTGTAGTAGAGAAAGTAACTGGAGACGAAATAATTATAAAAACAAAATCAGGTGAAAAAGATACATATAGATTACGTAAGTTTAAAAGAACAAATGGTGGAACATGTATTAATCAACATCCAATAGTTGTAAGAGGAGAAAAAGTAAAAGCAAATGATGTAATAGCAGATGGACCATCTACACAAAATGGAGAAATGGCACTTGGTAAAAACGTTCTTATAGCTTTCACAACATGGGAAGGTTATAACTACGAAGATGCTATATTATTAAGTGAAAGATTAGTAAAAGAAGATGTATATACATCTATACATATAGAAGAATATGATTGTGAATGCCGTGACACAAAACTTGGAGCAGAAGAAATAACAAGAGACATTCCAAACATAGGCGAAGAAAATTTAAAAGACTTAGATGAAAACGGAGTTATAAGAATAGGTGCAGAAGTAAGACCAGGAGATATATTAGTAGGAAAAGTTACTCCAAAAGGAGAAACAGAACTATCAGCAGAAGAAAGATTACTTCGTGCAATATTTGGAGAAAAAGCAAGAGAAGTAAGAGATACTTCACTTCGTGTACCACATGGAGAACAAGGAACAATAGTAGATGTAAAAGTATACAACAGAGACAATTCAGATGAACTTGGACCTGGAGTAAATGAAGTAATTAGAGTATATATAGCTCAAAAAAGAAAAATATCAGTTGGAGATAAAATGGCTGGACGTCATGGTAACAAAGGTGTTGTTTCAAGAATACTACCAGTTGAAGACATGCCATTTATGCCAGATGGAACACCAGTTGACGTAGTATTAAACCCATTAGGTGTACCTTCACGTATGAACCTAGGTCAAGTTTTAGAAGTTCATTTAGGAGCAGCAGCAAGATTACTAGGATTAAAAGTTGCAACACCAGTATTTGACGGAGCAACAGAAGAAGACATAGTAGAGCTATTAAGAGAATCTGGACTATCAGAAGATGGTAAAACAATACTTTATGATGGAAGAACTGGAGAACCATTTGATAAACCAATTACAGTTG
>CAYMXX010000047.1:0-8079 GCA_964394545.1 uncultured Clostridium sp. | reverse complement strand
AAGTAAAATGCATAAAAACAGATACATCAAATGGAGAAGTAAAAGATATAGAAAATAGTGAATTTTATATAAATGCAGATACTATAATATTTGCAATCGGTTTAAAACCAAACAGCACTATATTAGAAAATGAAGATATAGAACTAGAAAACGGACGCATTAAAATAGACGAAAACTATAAAACTAATATAGAAGGAGTGTTCGCAGGAGGAGATGCTTGCCAAAGCAAAGCAACTGTATGCTTAGCAATAAAAGCAGGAAAAGAAGCAGCAAAAAATATTGTAAAAAGCATATATTTATAGTATAATAAATTAGTACACGGGGATGTAATTGGTTTCGACAGTAATGTAGAAATATAAGTTGCGACAAGTGGATTCTCGTTGGCCACTTAAAAAACGAGAAATTAAAAATAAACGCTGATAATACAGAATTAGCATACGCTGCCTAGTTAATGGCACGTCGTTTTACCATAAAGCCTACTGTTATGGATAAAGCGTCGATTAAAGTAGGAAACAAAGTTATTTTTTGTCTTGGAAATAATGGGTAAAAATAAGACTACCAAAAATTCAAGTTTGTTTATTAACAAGAATTAGAGGGAATTTTTAATAATAAACTATTGTCGTAGAAGTTTATATGGAAATGTTATTGGACGAGGGTTCAACTCCCTCCATCTCCACCAATAATAGTAGGAGTAAAATAATGGGTATAATAAACTTTGCACTATCAGGAAATTATAAAAGATTTTATAATGATTTAAAAGAAATATCAAAAAAGAATAAAAAACCTGCATTTATAATGTTTATAGACACAGCGATATCAACATTAATATTAGGTTCTGGCTTACAAGATTACTTAAATTATAAATTTTACGAAAAGAGTTTTAAAGAAAGAAAAACATATGTAACAATAGGAAATATGGCTAAAGCATATGAAACACTAGCCAATATAGAATATGCACCATTTTTTTCTAACAAAGTAAATTTTCATAAAAATTTTAAGAAATATGCTAAAAGGGATTTCTTATCACCAGATGATACATACGAAAATTTTGAAAACTTTGTAAATAAACATGAAGAATTCGTTTTAAAACCACAAGTAGGACTTGGTGGTGGAGGAGTAGAAAAGGTAAATATAAATGCAATAAAAGATAAAAAACAATTTTTTGAAGATATAAAAAAGAACAAATGCTTTATAGAAGAATTAGTAGAACAAGATGAAAATTGGGGAGCATTAAGTCCAGACAGCATAAACACTTTAAGAATAATGACATCAGCAGTAAATGGAAAATCAAAAATAATATTTGGAGCAGCAAGAATAGGTTCACGGAAAAACAATAGCAGATAACTTCCACCAAGGAGGAAAAGGAGTATTAATTAATTTAGAAACAGGAAAACTCGTTGGAAATGGAATAGATAAGAGACTTAACGAAGCAGAAGAAAGCATAACAGGAATAAAATTTGATGGTTTCCAAATTCCATACTGGGAAGAAATAAAAGAAATGGTATTAGAAGCTGCATTAGTAAATGATAAAGTTAATTTAGTAGGATGGGATGTAGCAATATCTAAAAACGGACCATTAATAATAGAAGGAAACAGAGGGCCAGGATTTGATTTAGTACAAATATTATTAAAAAAAGGTACTAAATATATGTTAGACGATTTATTACAAGAAGTAAAAGAAGGTAAATTAAAAGAAGAAAAGGAAATAGAAAAAGTTTAAAAAAGTAGCAATTTGATTTTTTCAAATTGCTACTTTTTTTACTAAAATATTTTCATAATGTCATTATACTTAGGAATTAAACCTTCCTTTTTATCTACAAGACTAGGTTTTACTTGGAATACCCCAGGAAAGCAATTTCCTTCAACTATAACAGGACCATTTTCAGATATTGCAACATCCCAACCTACATAGGCAACTTCGGGAATCACCTTAGAACATTCTTTTACAAGTTCAACAGCTTCTTTAAACATTGGAACTTTAAATCCAACTATTTTCTGCTTTGAAACAGGGTGCTCTGCATAAATATTATCATCTTTATCAATAGCCTCTACATAAACATCTCCTGCATTACTTACATAAGTATACATCCCACCACTTGAGAAGTTATCTACAACACCACCATTACCAATTTTAAGAACAGCTTGTAAGAAATAAGATTTACCATCTTTATAAAAAGTAAACATTCTCATAGTATTTACAGATTTATCATATAAAATATTCATACTATTGTGTTGCTTAATACATTCCTCAATTAACAATTGCTCATTTTTTATTAAATTATCATAAATTTCTTTACAATTAATATCTTTAGAATAAACAAATTTTTCAATTCCATTACCACCTTCATCATCAATAGGTTTTACTATAATTGCATTGTTATTCTTAAAGAAAGCTTCAAAATCATTATAATTATTAGGTGTTAG
This sequence comes from uncultured Clostridium sp., assembly GCA_964394545.1. Lineage (GTDB taxonomy): Bacteria > Bacillota > Clostridia > TANB77 > CAG-508 > CAG-452. The sequence continues at coordinate 5,655 of CAYMXX010000047.1, read as the reverse complement.
AATCATCCAATTTCTTTTTAAATACTTGTTAAAAATTTTATTAAATTCAACTTTATTTTCAAATTTGTAAAAACTAGATTTATCATTAAATTTTTTAATAATTTCATTATTTTTACCACGAGTTAAATAAGTTTTTCTTTCAGCATTATTCAAATTATAAAATTCAAATTCTTGATAATCATAATAACCTGCTTGATATTTTAAACCACATCTTATCATATCAATTACAATAGAAAAAAAGTTCTTTTTTGTTTTTTTACTAATAGCTTTAGCTATTTTAAACATGTTTTTATAGTCCATTTTAATAATACGTATAATTAAATATTTAATTTTCCCCATAATAAATATCACCACAAGTAGTATATCATAAAAAATACAAAAGTAAACATAAGAGAAACAATAAGTTTAATATTTTTAAGTCTATAACATAAAAAAAGTATATATTTAAAAGTTCCGTTCTTCAAGGCGTTTAAGATGCTACATATTCAACTTAAAGATACACACTCTAATTTAGAAAAAAATTTAAATTCAACAGGTCGAACTCACTTTTAAATATATACTTTTTTTCATAGATATACTTAAATTATCAAAAACTTAAAATATTTTTTCTTGACAAATTAAACAAAAGAATATATTATATTTAACAAGTGAAGAGTAAATTTATTTAAAAGGGAGTAGCTTAAAAATTACTAATCAACAACCTCGTTTTAAACTGGTTAGTAAACCTAAATGGTAAGCAAGACTTTTAAAGGAGCTATAAAGATTTAGTTCCTTTAAAAGTCTTTTTGTGTTAAGGAGCGTAAATATGTTGTATATAATTAACAAAGAAAAAGTTAATAAATTTAAAGAATTAAACAATTATTTTGTAATAACAGATTTTGATAGAACACTTACAACAGCAGAGAGTGAACCAACAATGGGAGTAATACCACAATATTTAGGTGGAGAATGTTTTGAAAAAAGAACAAAAATATATAATCATTACAGACCATTAGAATTAGATTACACAATAGAACAAACTAAAAAACAAGAAATAATGAAACAGTGGGCAAATGAAAGTTTTACATTATTATCTAAGTATATAACAGAAGAAGGAATAGAAAATGCAATAATGAATGCTAATTTACATTTAAGACCTGGAGCGAAAGATTTTTTACAAGAAATGAATGGAAAAAATATTCCAGTAATAATAATGTCTTCTGGAATAGGAAATATAGTAGAAGCTTTTTTAGAAAAAGAAAATTGTTTATTTAATAATGTAAAAATAGTTTCTAACTTTTTTGAATTTAAAGATGGTAAAACAACAATAGATATGAGTAAAATAATGGCAACTTCGAATAAAGAATACAGTAGAATACCAGAAGATATAAGAAATAAATTGAATGAAAAAGAAAATGCTTTATTATTTGGAGATTTAGTTGAAGACATAAAAATGGTAGATAAGGAAAAAATAGAAAACACATTAACATTTGGATTTTTAGATGCAAATGTTAAGCAAAATTTAGAAAGATATAAAGAAAACTTTGATGTTATTTTAACAGAAGGTAATGATTTTAAAGATGTTAAAAAAATTTTAAATATATAAGGAGGAAAAGTATGACAACAAATTGGTTTAACAAAACAGTAGATGATACAATATCAAACTTAAAAACAAATGTAGAAAAAGGATTATCTATTGAAGAAGTCAAAAAAAGACAAGAAGAATATGGACTAAATGAATTAAAAGCAAAAAAGAAAAAGAGCTTATTTGTAAAATTTTTAGAACAATTTAAAGATTTTATGATAATTGTTTTAATTATTTCAGCAATTATTTCAGGAATAGTTGGAGTTGCAGAAGGAGAAGGAATTACAGATACAATAATAATACTTATTGTTGTAGTTGTTAATGCAATAATAGGAGTAGCACAAGAAAATAAAGCAGAAAAATCATTAGAAGCACTACAAAAATTAAGTTCACATGTAGCAAAAGTTATAAGAAATGGAAAATTAGAAGTTGTTCAATCAAGAGAACTTGTTCCAGGCGACATAGTAGTATTAGATACAGGTGATTATGTACCAGCAGATTTAAGAATAATAGAAGCTATAAACTTAAAATCACAAGAAGCAGCATTAACAGGAGAATCTCTACCAGTAGAAAAAATGGCAGAAAAAATAGAAGATGAAAAAATAGGTATTGGAGACAGAATAAATATGCTATTTTCTTCTAGTTTAATTACTTATGGTAGAGGAAAAGCAGTTTTAGTTGAAACTGGAATGAATACAGAAGTAGGAAAAATAGCAGATATTATAAACACAGCAGAAGACCAAGGAACACCACTTCAACAAAAATTAAATAAATTAGGAAAAACATTAGGAATAGTTGCATTAGTAATATGTGCAATAATGTTTTTAATAGGAACATTTTTATACAACAAAGAACCAATCCATATGTTTATGACAGCTGTAAGCTTAGCAGTTGCAGCAATTCCAGAAGGACTTCCAGCAGTATTTACAATAGTACTTGCAATTGGTGTTCAAAGAATGGTTAAGAAAAACGCAATTGTAAAAAAACTTCCAGCAGTAGAAACATTAGGTAGTGCATCTGTTATATGTTCAGATAAAACAGGAACATTAACACAAAATAAAATGACAGTAGAAAAAGTATTCTGTGATGGAAAATTAGTAGACTTAGCAGATTCGAAAGATTTTACAGATATTAAAAAATTAGTATATTCAAGTATGCTATGTAATGATACAAAAATATCAGACGACAATAAACTTACAGGAGATCCAACAGAAACAGCATTAGTAGATATGGCATTTAAATTAGATTTTGATCCATCAGTATATGGAATGTTTCCAAGAGTAGATGAAATACCATTTGATTCTGATAGAAAATTAATGACAACTCTGCACGAAGAAAATGGAAAATATGTAGTATATACAAAAGGTGGAGTAGATGAGCTTTTAGCTAATTGTAATTCATATATTTTAGATGGAGAAATAAAAGAAGATTTAGAGAATTATAAAGAGACAATTAAAAAATATAATATGGAAATGGCAAAAAATGCATTAAGAGTTTTAGCAATGGGATATAAAGTTTTAGACCATAAACCAACTCAAGAAGATAAAGCAAATTTAGAATCTGGTTTAACATATATTGGAATGGTAGGAATGATAGATCCACCAAGACTAGAAGTAAAAGATGCTGTTGCTAAATGTAAATCAGCAGGTATAAAAACGGTAATGATTACAGGAGATCACAAAATTACAGCAACAGCAATTGCAAAAAGCTTAGGAATATTAGAAAACGAAGATGAAGCAATTACAGGAACAGAATTAGAAGAAATGAGCGACGAAGATTTAATTAAAAATGTAAGAAAATATTCTGTTTATGCTAGAGTTTCACCAGAACATAAAGTAAGAATAGTAAAAGCTTGGCAAGCAAATGGAGAAATAGTTGCAATGACAGGAGATGGAGTAAATGATGCACCATCACTAAAAATTGCAGATATTGGTTGTGCTATGGGAATAGTTGGAACTGATGTTTCAAAAGAAGCAGCAGATGTTATTTTAACAGACGATAATTTTGCAACTGTTGTATCAGCAGTAGAAGAAGGAAGACGTATATATGATAATATTCTAAAAGCAATACAATTCTTATTATCAAGTAACATAGGAGAAATAGTATTATTATTTACTGCAATGTTAATAGCACCAATACTTGGTAATGCATTTGGTGTAGATATAACATTAATAGAAGCACTTCTTCCAATACACATATTATGGATAAATTTAGTAACAGACTCACTTCCTGCATTAGCACTTGCAGTAGATCCTCCAGCAAAAGATATAATGCAAAGAAAGCCACTTAAAAATACTAAAAAAGGAATATTTACAAAAGGAATGACTTGGAGAGTAGTATATCAAGGTATAATGATAGGATTAATTACACTTGCTGCATTTGCAATAGGATTAAGTACAGAAGGAATTAGTGCAGAAGAAAAAGTAAAAACGGGTCAAACAATGGCATTCTATGTTTTAGCACTTTCAGAACTTGTACACGTATATAATGTTAGAAGCAATAAAAAATCAATATTCAAAACTGGAATATTTAATAATAGTAAATTAATATTAGCAACATTAGGTTCAGCATCATTAATGTTTATAATATTATTAACACCAGGTTTAAGAGATATATTTGGTTTAGTATTATTACCAGTGGAACACATATTAGAAATAGTATTATTAGTGTTTGCTCCAATAGTAATAGTAGAACTGTTTAAATTATTAAAAATAAATGCAACAAAAGAGGAAGAATAAAGCATATTGTATAATTTAAGTATAAATAGTATTGGGTGGATAATTTTTGTTGTCCACCCAAAAAAATAAATAAAATTGATTAAAATTATTGACAGTTCACTTATAAAATGCTAAAATAAACAATGTCAATAAAATATGCGGATGTGGCGGAACTGGCAGACGCGCTGGTCTTAGGAACCAGTACTTCGGTGTGGGGGTTCAAGTCCCTTCATCCGCACCAGAGTAAGAAAAGAGAGAGTTTAAAAACTCTCTTTTTTTGAATTTTGGGGACGGAGGAAAAAATCATCATTTTTTTAACTTCTCCATATAATTTTCAAGGATGTTTTTTTTCTCCGTCCCCATATATGCACTCGAAATGAGTGCAGTTTTTTTGTTGGAATTTTTAATAAATTTATAAAAGCAAACAAAATTGAATATATGGAAATATTTTTTTAACATTGTAAATTTTTTAAAATTATGCTACTTTATATATGGTGATTAATATGAAATTTACAACATTATGCTATATAGAAAAAGATAATAAAGTTTTATTGTTATATAGAAATAAAAAAGAAAATGACTTAAATGAAGGAAAATGGGTTGGAGTAGGAGGAAAATTTGAAGAAAACGAATCTCCTGAAGAATGCCTAATAAGAGAAGTAAAAGAAGAAACAGGATTAACTTTAACAAAATACAAATTAAAATGTATGGTAACATTTGTATCAGATAAATGGGAAACAGAGCATATGTATGTATTTACAGCAACAGAATTTACTGGAGAATTAAAAGAATGTAATGAGGGAACATTAGAGTGGGTAGATAAAGATAAAATGCTAGATTTACCAACATGGGAAGGCGATAAATTCTTTCTAAAAAAAATGCAAAAGCAAGAAGAATTTTTTACAATGAAAGTAGAATACAAAGGTGATAAATTAATAAATTGTAAATAAAATTAAAATTTTAATATTAATTTAATTTTTAAAAAATATAATACAAATATCAACAATGGAAAGACTAAAATTAATATCACCCCAAGTAGGAAAGAAAAGATTATTTCCATCCCCATTTTTAATCTTTTCCTTTCCTACAGATTTTAATATAAAAGGAAAAAATTATGAAAATATTAATTGTAGAAGACGAAAGAACTTTATCAGATACAATAAAGCAATGTATATGCAAGAAATTTGATACAGAACAAGCATATGATGGATACGAAGCATATATGATGGCAAAAGAAAATATATATGATGCAATAATATTGGATCTTATGTTGCCAGAAGTGTCAGGATATGATGTGCTTTTAAAACTAAGAGAAAATAAAGTACTAACACCAGTTTTAATACTAACAGCAAAAGATACATTAAACGACAAAAT
>CAYMXX010000046.1:8213-8513 GCA_964394545.1 uncultured Clostridium sp. | reverse complement strand
ACAGCATGTGCAAAATGATATGTTGGAAGTCCATCAGCTTTTATAATTACTATGTCTTGGTCATTTTCTGGAAATTCTATGTTTCCTTTTATGCTATCTTTATGTTTTATTCTTCTATCTTCTCTTCCCATAGATTTAAATCTTATAATATATTTTTCACCATTTTTTATTTTTTCTATGGCTTGTTCTACTGGAAGTGTTCTATATTTTGCCCATATTCCATAATATCCTGGCTTTATTTTTGCTGCTTCTTGTTTTGCTCTAATTTCGTCTAATTCTTCTGGTGTGCAAAAGCATGGA